>JAYEPI010000055.1:0-3594 GCA_034723835.1 Candidatus Omnitrophota bacterium
TGTAGTCCGGGCCTTTTTCAACCTTAGTAGGCAGCAGGATTTTATTTAATATTTCGCCCCTTGTTGTGCTTATCGCGGATGATATTTTAGTACCGCCTATGTCTAAACCAAGTATATATTCCTTCATAAAAAAATAAAATGGTGCCGAGAGTCAGAATCGGACTGACCACGCCGGGCTTTTCAGGCCCGCGCTCTACCACTGAGCTACCTCGGCACATTAAGAAGTCTATCTAAAGTAACTATTCCTCTGCGTTCGAAATTATCTAAAAATTTCTGAAAAATCCGCTGAGTCGTAATACAATCATTCATCGCCCGGTGACTTTGTTCAATCTTAATCCCTAACGACCTGGATATGTTACCCCGGCTATTACTGGAAAAATCAAAACGCCTGCGGGCAATCCTCAGGGTATCAACCACCGGATAACCGGGAAGAACAAGCCCGGCCATGTTAAATTCTGCTCTGAGAAATCCCATATCAAAAGAGGCATTATGGCAAACAATAACCGCATTATCAAACATCTTTAATATTTTATCGGCTATCTGGTTAAATTTCGGTTTTCCTTTCAGCATCTCCTGAGTTATGCCGTTTACCGCATAGGCTCCTATTGAAACCATTCTTCCGGGATCTATCAGGCTATGAAAAGACTCAAGATGCCGGCCATTACGGGCCTTTAATACAGCCACTTCACAAATCTTATCTCCCTGGCTCGATTCAAGGCCGGTAGTTTCCACATCAAAGAAGGCAAACGTAACATCTTTTAATTTTATATCTTTACTTTCCGCTCGAATATTCACTTCGAATATTCGCTTAATAAATCAATAAGTCTTTGCGCCTTAGCCGGGGGCATTACTTTCCCGCCCAGCAAGATATCTCTGCCAATAATATCTTGACCATAAAATGTCCTGTTGGATTTATTGTTGGGTGTTATTACTGCCCCTTTTAATGCAACACCGGCAAATAAACCCTTCGTCCTTGAATAAGAAAAAATCCCTGTTTTGAACATAATATCTCCGCTCATCTCCGCGTCTCTTCCTACAGGACCGGCGGCAATTGCGGCATCTGCGCCGAGTGAAAGCTTGCCCCGCAAAAGGCCGTCAATAGCATCCTCTCCGGTAAATACCAAAATCAAATCTATCGCCTGTCCCCCTATCTGAAGCCCCCAACTTACTCCTCCGATTGTGAAAAAGGCAGGCGGGCTCCACCTACCTGTTTCCCGGTCATGATGTAAAATAACCCCCTGACCATATCTTCCTCCCCAGATAAAACCGCCTTTAAGCACGGTAGGAAAAATAGCAATCCCGGTGCACTCGGAAAACATCCTTGTAGGTATACAACCTTCGGGCATTTGCATCATTTCTTCAATAATGTTAATTGAGCTATTGATTTTTGCTTCTAATTTTTCCCTATTTGCGCAAAAAACCTGACTGGGAAAAACCAGTAATGCTGCTATAACAAGCATCCCCGCGTAAAAAAATACTTTCTTCATGCTTCCTCCCTTTAATGAGCCCCCACCGTTTTGATTCGCTTTTGCGAATGCAAAACGAATCAGTGGAGGCGAATTAATCCTGAGCCCCGAAGTTTCGGGGTGAAAGATCTCCTTAAGAAGGTATCAACGACTTGCCCTTAAGGGCAAGTCGTTGATACCAATTCACAATATAATCCCGAAGCTTCGGGATTATTTGTTCATTGGCGGGGACGATGGGATTCGAACCCACGGTCACTTGATCGACAATCAAGGGTCTTAAACCGGGCTAGACGACGTCCCCTAAAATTTTTACTAATAGCAAATGGTAAATAACCGGTTATTTATATACAATTCGCCATTTGCCAAAATGGTGGGCGATACAGGACTCGAACCTGTGACCCTTGCGATGTAAACGCAATGCTCTAACCAACTGAGCTAATCGCCCATGAGGACACAAATTAGAAAAATCATAGATTTTTCTAATTTGTATGTCCAAATGGGTATTGACAATTTGCTTTAATAGCAAATTGTCAATACCTTCTTTATGAACTAAATCCTTCGCTGAAAAATCCCAAAGAAAAGAATCACTCAAGATTTAATTAGCAGGACCGAAATGCTCTTTTAAAAGATACCGACAATTTGCCGTTAAGGCAAATCGTCGGTATTAATTCGAACATATAATTTATGAAAATCTCTGATTTTCATAAATTATGTTCTCATTAGCGTCCCTAATGGGATTCGAACCCATGTCGTCAGATCGAAAATCTGATGTCCTAGGCCAGGCTGGACGATAGGGACAAAATCACTAAACAATTTTAGTGAGCCGCGAAGGACTCGAACCTTCTACCCCATCCTTAAAAGGGATGTGCTCTACCAGATGAGCTAGCGGCCCAATGAGCATATAATCCCGAAGCTTCGGGATTATATTGCGAATTGATATCAACGACTTGCCTTAATGGCAAGTTGTCGATACTTTCTTTTTCGTACATTTCACCTATACTTCCCTAACCTCTTTCTCCTTTTCCAGCAATATGTGATCTATTTTACCCGCATATTTATCAGTAAGCCGCTGCAATCTATCCTGGATTTTAAACTTTTCATCTTCAGTAATAACGCCTTTTTTCTTATCTTCCCTGGCTGTTTCCAAAGCATCTCTTCTAATAATCCTGAGGGCTACCTTACCATCCTCGGCCATCTTTCGCAATACCTTAATTAATTCTTCCCTTCTTTCCTCTGTCAGCGGAGGAATTGCAAGCCGAATAACCTTACCGTCACTAGCCGGAGTTATACCTAAGTTTGATTCTAAAATACTTTTTTCTATTGCGGCAATAACAGATTTATCCCAGGGTTGAATAACAATAAGCCTGGCTTGAGGAACAGCTATAGCGGCCAACTGCTTTAAGGGTGTAGCTACGCCAAAATAATCGACTTTTATATTTTCAACCATGTTAGAAGAAGCCATGCCGGTCCTGACGGCCACAAATTCCATTTTAGTAGATTCGACAGTCTTGTTCATCTTAGATTCTACTTCTTTCAGGATACTATCAACTATCATAATTTGTTCTCCTTAATTGCTCTTTCTTGTCCGAACCTGAAGCCTTCATTTCAGCGAGTAAAAATTTCTGGAAACGAAGTCCTGAGCTTGTCGAAGGATGAAGGCTGAAGGTTCGGCTACTTTTTTAACTAATTACGGTTCCTATTTTTTGACCTAATATGATCTTTTTAATATTCCCCGCTTTTGTTAAATTAAAAACTATAATAGGAAAATGATTATCCATACACAAAGAAACGGCAGTAGCATCCATTACCTCAAGCCCCCTCTTTAAAACTTCAATATAAGTCAATTTATCAAACTTTCTCGCTTTTTTATTCTTATGGGGGTCACAGGTATAAACGCCGTCTACTTTAGTGGCTTTTAAAATAACATCGGCATTTAATTCAATAGCCCGTAAAGCTGCTGTAGTATCAGTAGTAAAGTAAGGGTTACCGGTACCGCCAACCATAATAACCACTCTGCCTTTTTCCAGATGACGGATAGCCCGCCTGCGGATATAAGGCTCGGCCACCTCTTTCATTTCTATCGCAGTCTGAACCCTGGTAATGACACCGGCCTTTTCCAATGCATCCT
>JAYEPI010000056.1:0-3585 GCA_034723835.1 Candidatus Omnitrophota bacterium
GGCTTTAAATAAGAAGATAAATGTTCTAACCGAAAAACCCATTTCTATCAACCCCCAAGACGGGCAGAAAATGGTTAAGGCTGCCCGGAAAAATAATGTAAAATTAGGGGTAATCTTCCAGAACAGATATAATCCGGGTTCGCAATTGGTAAAAAGGAATCTGTCAACCGGTAAATTGGGTAAAATCAAAGCAGCCAAACTCATTGTTTCCTACCGTAAACCGGATAGTTATTATGAGAAAAGCGGTTGGAAAGGAAAAATAGACTTAGAAGGCGGAGGTGTATTGATTGACCAGTCAATTCACTTTATTGATGTTTTAAGGTGGCTTATTGATGATCAGGTTGAATATATTGAAGCAAATATTGCCCGCAGGATGCATAAGTCTATTGAGGTAGAGGACTTAGCCGAAGGCATAATTAAATTTAAAAAAGGCGCCTATATCTGTTTTTATCTGATAAACTTCTATTCCCTTGATGCTGACCCGGAAATCGAAATAGATTGCCAGAATGGAAGGGTTAAGATGATTAAGGATTCAGCGAGGATTGGTTTTTATAACGGCAGGGAACTCAAGGCAAAGCCAAGGCCGGACGAATATATTGATTATGGCGAGAATAGAAAAGATTATTGGGGTTTTTGCCATTGGGTACAGATAAAACAATTTTACCAGGCCCTCAGGAAAGGCTGTCAGCCGGAGGTTAATGGAGAAGAAGCGCTTGAGACACAAAAGATAATCTGGAATATCTATAAGGCAGCGCAAACAAGGAGGCGGGTTCGGTTATGATAAGAATCGGGATAATTGGCTGTGGTAAGATCAGCGAAAGAGCAAGCTTGCCTAATCTATTGAATTACAAGGAAAAATGTGAAGTTACCTGTTTATGCGATGTGATAAAAAGCCGCGCTGAAGAAATGAAGAAAAAATTCAGCCTGGCTAATGCAAATATTCTGACAAACTGGAAAAGATTAATTAAAAGGAATGATGTAGACGCTGTTTTTGTCAATACACCGAATTACCTCCATAAAAAGATGGTTATTGGAGCGGCAAGGAATAAAAAACACATCCTGGTGGAAAAGCCAATTGCCGTTTCTCTTAAAGCAGCCGATAGAATGATTGAAACAGCGGAAAAGTGCGGTGTTTTCTTGATGGTTGAACAAACACAGAGATTTGACCCTGTTCATCAGGCAGCGGAAAGGGCCCTGCGTTCAAACGTATTAGGCAAGATTCATAATATCCGGGGCAGGATCGGCCATGCCGGCCCGGAGTACTGGTCAGAAGGCAAAGGCGGCTGGTATTATGAAAAAAAGAAATCAGGCGGCGGCTGTATGGTTGATATTGGAGTCCATATTGCTGATTTAATCCGCTGGTTTAAAAAAAACCCGGTGGTTGAGGTCTTTGCCCGTATTCAGACCCTTGAGAAAGATATTCCTGTAGATGATAATGCCACGGTGCTGCTAAGATTTGAAGACGGAACAAAGGGGGAATTTGAATGCAGCTGGACAACAAGGCCTTACGAAGTATTAACTTATGCTTACGGAGAAAAAGGCAAGATGGTTACCAATATCGGCAGTAAACAGCCGGTGGTCCTCACCCAGGCTAAGGTGAGTAAGGGGGAAGACCCTAACTGCACCTTAAAGGAGGAGTATCCTGAAATTGGTTCAGGCAGTGGATGGGAAAACGCTGTGCATTATTTTATTGACTGTATTCAGCAGAAACAAAAGCCGTTTGTTTCTGGCCAAGAGGGGAAAGAGACACTGAAGTTAATCCTTGCTGCTTATGAGTCAAGTAAGAAAGGTAAATGGGTGAAAGTTAATAAGTAATAAGGAAATCGAAGCAGCTTTTGTTTTGGAATTGTAATTTTGTAATTGTGTATTGTTTGTAATTTGTGTATTGTGTATTGTAATTTGGCGTGTGGAGAGAAAGATGTTATACAAGGAGGGGAGCAGATGAAATTGGGACTGTGCAGTTGGTCGTATCATAAGTCATTAGAATCAGGAAGGTTGGATTTTAACCGGCTTTTAGAGATATGCGCGAACGAACTCAAGGTAGGAGGAGTAGACATTATTGCCGATCATTTACCCCGGACAGATAAGAAATCCTTAATTGCCTATAAGAAGATGGCTACTGACCTGCATTTGACGATTGCCTGTCTTTCTCCGGGAAACAATTTTGGCAGTCCCAAGCCTGAGGAGAGAAAAAAAGAGGTTGAGGCGGTTAAGAACTGGCTTGAGATCGGTTATATTCTAGGGGCGCCGGTATTGAGGATATTTTCCGGCTGGCCTTATCCCTATGAGGATAAAGATAAGCTCTGGCCCTTAATGGTGGATTGCATTAAGGAATGCGAACAAAAGGCAAAGGAAGTAGGTATAGTCCTGGCCATTGAACCGCACAATGACGGCGGCTTTCTTCCCACCTCGCAGGATACCTTAAGATTAATTAAAGAAATAGATTCCACATGGGTAAGGATAAACCTTGACACAGGTAATTATCAGGACGCGGATAATTATAAAGGCATTGAGGATACAATCGGCTATGCCCCCCATCTTCATGCCAAGGTTCACCATATAAGCGAAGAAGGCAAAGAACTTGAGTTTGATTATGAACGGATATTTTCGATTATAAAAAAAGCCGGTTACCGGGGTTTTATTTCTTTGGAATTTGAAGGCCAGGATTTACATAATCAGGATGAGTTAAAATATATTCCCCGGGCCATAGAGATGCTTAAAGGTGTTATGCAAAAATATGCAAACTAAAAGAGGTTTTTTAAAAAAGTTAATTCAACAGAGATACTCTTATTTGTTTATTGCGCCGGCAGTTATCTTGTTTTTTGTCTTTACGTTTTTTCCGGTCATTGCCTCTTTTCTATTGAGCTTTTGTAAATACAACGTCCTTAGCGCGCCGCAGTGGGTGGGCCTGGAGAATTACCGCCGGCTTTTCTTGGGTGACCCGCGTTTCTTGAAGGCGCTACGCAATACTGCCCTTTATGTATTAGGGGTGGTGCCGGTAGGGATTTCGATATCCCTGGTATTGGCAGTGGCAATTGACCAGAAGATAAGGTTTAAAAATTTTTATAAAACATTGTTTTTTATGCCCGTAGTAACACCGGTAGTTGCTTATTCGGTAATCTGGAGATGGCTTTATGCCGGAGAGAAATACGGCTTGATCAATCACTGGTTAATGAAGATAGGCTTAGGCCCGGTTGATTGGGTGATGAATCCGAATTGGGTGCTTCCCGGGCTTATGGTTGTGGCGGTCTGGGCCGGGCTGGGTTATAATATGATTCTTCTTCTTGCCGGGTTGCAGGCAATTCCGGCTACCTTTTATGAGGCTGCTGAGGTTGACGGGGCAAGCAGCTGGCATAAGTTCTGGCATGTCACTTTACCTTTGCTTAGGCCGATCCTTCTTTTTGTGCTGATTATGTCGATGATCAATTCCTTCCAGCTCTTTGAGCTGGCCTATATTATGACTGCCGGTACCGGCGAGGGAATAGGCGGTGTTTTAGATTCCGGCCTGCCCCTGGTGTCCTATCTTTATGAAAGGGGATTTCAGCGATTTGAAATGGGGTATGCCTCGGCCATTGCCTATGTTCT
>JAYEPI010000057.1:0-13545 GCA_034723835.1 Candidatus Omnitrophota bacterium
TTTGAAAGAAGCTGGTAATCATAGGTATATTTAAGATGAAGCGTTATTTAGCTGATTGGAAATTATTGGCCGGGTTTGGCGGATTGCTTTTTTTAATAATATGCATTGGCCTGATCGGGATTCTTCAAATTCAGTCTTTAAGCAGGACCGTCGAGGATTTAGGAAAGCGCTATTTCCCAATCCAGAAGTCTGCCCTGGGGATGAGGGTTAACAATACATTGTATGCCGCCGCAGTCCGCAACTATGTCTTCTGGCGCAGTTCCCGCTATCTTGAGGCGGCCCGGGCCGCGGCAAAACAAGAAGCAATTTATACCAGCCAGGTCGCATTTGACCGGCATTTAACCGATTATTCTTCTTATACCCAGGACGTTGAACAGCAAAAGTGGGTAGAAAAAATCAGGACTTTGGAAACAGGCCTTCGTCAAAAAGGCGAACAGATTGTCAGTTTGGTCAACCAGCTTGAACAGGCCCAAGGCCCGGATAAAAGAACAGGCCTGGAAGCATCGATTAATAAACTATTGATGTCGTTTGAAAATAAATTATACCGGATAGATGATTTTCTGAGCCGGTCTATCGAAGAGAATAATTTAGAAGTAGTCAGACAACGCCTGCACTCAGCAGACCTGGCTAAATCCCGGGCAATAGTCCTGCTCTCTTGGTCTTTGCTATTCAGCTTGTTTATTGGTTCCCAGACTGCCTGGCTTGTTTATCGCAGCCGCAGACGGGAAAGACAACGCCGCCAGCACCTGGTCCGGAAGATGATCCGTTTAGAAGAGGCCCAGAGGGCTAACCTATCGCTGCAGGTCCACGACCAGATGGGCCAGGATTTATCAGGACTGAAGATTTATCTGGACATTATTGATCAAGGCCTGTCGCTTGAAAGTGAAAAGGCAAAAAAGGGCATTTCAGAAAGCAAAAAAATCCTTTCCGGTTTAATAGAAAAAAGCCATAATATTGCCGAGCTCCTTCGTCCGCCGGCCTTGGAAGAAATAGGTCTGGTGGATACGATTGAGGCGCTTGTTGTCCAGTATAAACAGATGACTTCTCTGAAGATTGCCTATCAAAAACCGCAGCATCCGGTAAAGCTTTCCCGCGAACACTCACTTGTTCTTTACCGGGTAGCCCAGGAGGGGCTGACTAATATCTTAAAACATTCCCAGGCCAAAAACGTAAATCTTAAATTAGAGGTAAAAAATACATTTATCCGGCTTTCCCTGGAAGATGACGGAGTCGGATTTGATTATCAGGAGTTTTTAAACAGGCCCCGGCGCCGCAAATACGACCGCCTGAAATTAGGCCTGCTCGGCCTGAAAGAACGCCTTGAACTTCTCAATGGCTTTCTGGACATCAAAACCGCTCCCGGACGTGGAACGAAGCTGATTGTGGAACTGCCTGTGTAGAGAGGTTATCTGATAAAACTATGCCTTTATCAATAGTAATCGCCGACGATCACGATATCATTCGGGAGGGAATCAAGAATATCCTTGCCGGACAGCCGGATTACAAGATAATTGCCGAGGCTGTTGATGGCGAAGATGTCTTGTCCAAGGCAGAACAGCTTAAACCCGATATCCTGCTGTTGGATATCTCAATGCCCAAAATCAGCGGGATTGATATAATCAGTCAAATTCACATTGTCTCCCCAAAGACCAAAATAATAATTATCACAGTACACAAGGCAAATGCCTATATAATGAAGGCGTTCAGGTCCGGGATAAACGGTTACCTGCATAAAGAGAACGCCGCTGAGGACCTCCTGCCTGCGCTTCGCAAAGTAGCTCGCGGGGGCACGTATTTAAGTTCAACCGCATCTTCCTATCTAATAGATAAGACAACTGTTGCTAAGCCTGAACAGGCTGTGAGGCAGAGACTTTTGACTTCCAGAGAGGAAGAAATCCTGCGCTTGGTAGCTGCCGGCAAAACAGCCAGACAAATAGCCCAGGTCCTGTTTATCAGCCCCCGGACTGTGGAAAACTACAAAAACCTCATTCTCAAAAAACTCGGCCTGCACAAAACCAGCGACTTGATTAAATACGCGATTAAACATAAAATTATTGAGATAGAAGAAGAGATGTGAGAGGGTTAGCCGATGAACGTCACATACTGTCATTTCCCGGCTTGAAGACTGTGCCGCAGTGTAGTTGCCTGATTTATCAGGCACAACATAGAGTGCTCAACGAATTGGCAACTATAAGTCATGGGGACAGGTTTGGGATTGCGGCGAGAACCGTCCCCACTTTTTTTGGCGTATATGCTTAAAATTTAACTTGACATATTAAATATTAAGGGTAAAATATATTATAATATGAGGCCGCGCATTTTAGCTAAAACCATCCTAAAGGCAATAAAGACATTCCCGGCTGTTGTTGTTACCGGGCCGAGGCAGTCCGGCAAGACTACCTTGCTTAGACACCTTTTTTCTAAGACCCACCGTTACGTTTCCTTGGAAGACCCGGATATAAGGATAAGGGCAAAACAAGACCCCTTGGGTTTTTTAGACGCAAATAAGCCGCCGGTTATGATCGATGAGATACAATATGCCCCGGAATTGCTTTCCTATATAAAGACCAGGATTGATAAAAAAAGAATTCCCGGGCAATGGCTGTTTACCGGCTCGCAGAATTTTATCTTAATGCAGGGCATCAGCCAGTCTTTGGCCGGCCGGGCAGCTGTTTTATCCCTTTTACCGTTTTCTTATTCTGAAATCATAAAAAAGACCGCTCAGGCCAAGGATACCGGCACCTGGCTTAAAAATTTAAATATTCAGCGTCAGCCTGAGATAAGATTTTCCTTAGATAAGTTTATTTTAAGAGGGGCCTATCCGGAAATTGTTTGTAAGCCGTCTATAGACCGGCAGTTATGGTGCGGTTCTTATATATCAACCTATTTAGAAAGAGACGTTAGAAATCTTTCCAACATAGGCGATCTCAGCCAGTTTGAGAGATTTTTAAAATTATGCGCTTTTAGAACAGGGCAGATTCTTAATATTTCAGATCTGGCAAGGGAAATAGGAATAAGCGTTACCACAGCTAAAAGATGGCTTTCTATATTGGAAACGGGTTATCAAATATATTTATTATACCCTTATTATAAAAATTTAGGCAAGAGGCTGGTAAAAAGCCCTAAGCTGTATTTTTGCGATACCGCGCTGGCTTCTTATCTTTTAGGACTGCATAATGCTGAGACGCTGATCAACAGCCCCAGTTTGGGGAGTCTTTTTGAAACAGCAATAATAAATGACTTTTTAAAAAGATTTTTGCATTTTGGCCAGATGCCGTCAATGTATTATCTGCGCACAAGGGATAAGTTAGAGATAGATATAGTATTGGATATTGCCCAGAAACTGCACTTATTCGAAATAAAAAGCGCAATGACAATTACCCCTACGCATGCGGTGTCTTTGCATAAGGCTGTCAATGAGCTTAAGGCAGATGTTAAAACCGCCGGAGTAATTTCCCGGTCCAAAACCAATTTTATGATTAAAAAAAGCGTAGCTAATTATAGCTGGAGGAGTGCGTTACTTTAGACGCTAATAACCGCTAATTAAGGACGCGAATAGACCAAATCGAACGCTAATATACGCGAAGAGCGCCAAGCTAAGCTCTTTGAAATCTAACTGATTGAAAGGTATCAGTCACGGTAAATGCCTATAAACCGTGTAGCTTGAGGTTGAGCACAAAGCTATTTTGAGGAAAGATAGCCTGTGAGGAGTAATCCTTACTGCTTAAGCAACCTGACAAACCCTGATATAAGTCAGGGGAAGCGAACAGGCAGGCCGCAACGAAAGTGAACTCATAAGTAGCCTCGTGAAATTCAAACCGGCAAGGACGACCCTGTTTCGTGTAGGGGAAGTCAACAGTCTATGGGAAGAAATAGGCAAAGATACCATAGGCCTTGCCCGGGGTAATAGAGATGGCATGTCCGGAAAGATTATAAAGGGAACTTGGGAGACCCTTGACATTGGGTATGTCAAGGGAGTCAGAGAAGTTCGTAGTAGCGCAAATTCCCTGGATGCTAATTCCCGCTAATTGGTGTACGCGCTATGATGCTAATTCGCGGTATTAGCGTTAAAAAAAGTATTTGACTATTTGGTTAAAATGGTGTATACTCCATTTTAGTAAAGCTAATATGGAGGAGATTACGAAATGAGGAATATCGAACGAGTCTTAGATATAAAACTGCCCAAACAGCAGTCGGCATTTTTATGGGGGCCGAGAAAAACAGGTAAGACTACATATTTAAAAAAGCGCTTTCCGGACAGTTTGGTATATGATTTTTTGAAGACAGATTTTTTTATTGAAATTTCTAAAAACCCCGCACTGTTACGGGAACGCCTGCTGGCAAAGGATAAGCAGGCACTAAAATACCCCATAATACTGGATGAAGTGCAAAAGGTCCCGGCGGTGCTTGATGAAGTGCACTGGCTAATCGAAAATAAAGGACTAAGCTTTATTCTTTGCGGGTCAAGCGCGAGAAAGCTAAGAAGGGGGCATGTCAATCTCTTAGGCGGAAGGGCCTGGCGTTATGAGATGTTCCCTTTAGTTACGGCTGAACTTAAGAAGGTTAATCTTCTGCGGACGCTAAATCATGGAATGGTGCCGGTGCACTATTTGCAGGAAGATAATGATTGCAAGAGGTCTTTAAGGGCTTATGTGCAGGATTATTTAAAAGAGGAGGTCTTTGCCGAGGGATTAACGCGGAATATCCCTGCGTTTTCCAGGTTTTTTGACGCGTTTGGGTATTCGCACGCTGAGCTTACGAATTATTCCAACATTGCCCGTGACTGTGGAGTGGATTCAAAAACAGTCAAAGAGTACTATCAGATTCTTGTTGATACATTGCTGGCTATGAGGATTGAGCCTTTTAAAAAGAGACAGTCCCGAAAGGTTATAACCAAAGCCCCGAAGTATTACTTGTTTGATATAGGGGTTGCTGGTTGCCTGACAAAGCGGTGGATAGAGGATGTAAGGGGTGAGGAGTTTGGGAAGGCATTTGAGCATTTTCTGCTTATGGAAATAATTGCCTACCGTTCTTATAAATCCAGAGATTTTGAAATTAATTTCTGGAGGACAAAATCAGGCCTGGAAGTGGATTTTGTGCTTGGAAGAGGAGAGATTGCCATAGAAATAAAAGGGGCGAGCCGCGTGAGTAAAAAGGATCTTAAAGGTATTGCGGCTTTTAGGGAAGAATATTCTCCGAAAAGAAGCATTATTGTTTGCAATGAAAAAGAAAAAAGGATTCATGATAAAATAGAAATACTGCCCTGGGAGAATTTCCTGCATGAATTGTGGGAAGGGGATATTGTGTAGACGCTAATTGCCGCGAATAAAAAAACGCTAATTGCCGCGAATAAAAGATGACGCTAATTTACGCTGAACGCTAATTTACGCTAATCCAGCGTGAATTTTCACGGATAAAAAAACGCGAATTTACGCTAATACAATATATATTCGCGGTAATTAGCGTTTAGTTAGGGTTTTTTCGCGTCCTTAATTAGCGGTCATTAGCGTACATCAAATTAGCGTATAAGTAGTTTGTGCATAAAAAAGGGGTAGTTTTACGGATAGATAAAGCTGGGAATATAGGGCATACTTATAACAGAATCGCGGAAACGCTAATTACCGCGAATATAAAGAAGACGCTAATGACCGCTAATAAATTAGCGGCAATTAGCGTTTGGGAGATAAAGATGGGGAAAAGGCTAATTTTAATTATCTTTATATTGGTTAGCACTCTGGCTGCTGCAGGCGTGGTTTATCCGGAGACTATCTATACCAGGGACGGCCAGGAGATACAGGCCAGAATAACCGAAAAAACAGCGGATACGGTCTGGTATGAGCTGACTTCAGGGGATATGATCGAGTATATCGGGATTGATATAGCTGATATAGACAAGATATTGAGTGATGAAGGCAATGTCTCTGAATATTCACCGATTATCGGGGCTCAGCCTCAATAGGGTAGGCAAATGTTACAAATAATACATTCAGGCTATGTCGTAACTAATGTCATTCCCCGGCTTGTCCGGGGAATCCAGAAGAATAATTTCTGGATTGCCCGGTTTATATTTGTGTTTATAGTGAGTTGTGTGTTTTTTCCTACCGCAGGCTATGGCCTGGGCCTGGAGGTTGACCCGGTGGAGATAGTTGTCAAGGATTGCCCGGTGGGGGAAAAAATAGCGGTCTCGGATTTAGGGGGAGACGAGATGAAGTTAAGGATAGAGAATACAGGCGCTGCTGCTTGTACCTATACTATAAATACGCTGTTTAGCTCTGAGGCAGGGAGCCGGCTCAGGCAGAGTTACGAGGATATTCCGGATACCTCCTGGATAATGCCGCAGCATAAAAAGGTGCAGATACCGGCTAAGGCCACAAAGGCTGTCGAGCTCTATTTAGAGATACCCGAAAAAGAGCAATACTATAATAAAAAATATCAGGCAGTAATCGAGGTAAAGAGCAAAAAAGACAGGCCGGAAGATATATTCGTATTAGCGGTGCAGATAAAGATGCTTTTCTCAACAATAAAAACGGAGGCGCAAAATGAAAACGAGTAAAATTATACAGATTATTGCTCTGTCTTCTGTCTTCTGTTTTCTGTCTTCTGTCCCGGCTGAGGCTGGGATAGCGGTCTCTTTGACCGGGGGCAACTGGGCAGTCGGGGATATCGGGATGGGCGTGGTAAAAGAGACCACCGGGGATACCTGGACAGTAACCAATCCGGGAGATGAGCTGGAGAGCGTTTACATCAAGGCAGATGGGACAAACTGGCACCCGGGCGCGGCAGCAGGGGATAAGGTGTTTGTGCTAACACACGATTCTTACGGCAGTTGGTCAGATGCGGTTACCAATACCGGGGACGGGATAAAATTAGCCGGCTTGATTGCCGGGGCGGCAAGGGGGTTTGACCTGCAGTTTACCGCGCCGAGCGCGTCCACGGGTGTAAGCGGTGAACAGACCCTGACCGTGACAATTACCGCAAAACAGTATACCCTGGCTGACGGTGTTTGGGAGATTATTGATGATGATCTGGTCTGTGTGGGCACCTCATCAGGTTACCTGATGTGGCCAAGACTCAGTAATTGCGCTGCTACAAACAACGGCGCACAAAAACAATGGAAATTAGAAAATACTGCCGGTGAGCCGACCTGGAGTGATGCCACTGACTCTTATACATATCCCGGGACAGAAACTGCTGTTGATTATCCGGCATTTGGCTGGGTAGAAGGCGTGAGTTATAAAGGCTATACTGACTGGCGCCTGCCTGACAGGTATGAATTAAAAGACCTCTATGATTATGGGCTTACATATATTGGTTATATATTCAGCAGCTATTGGTCTTGTACCGAGTACAGCGCAACCTACGCGTACTACGTCAATTTCGATAATGGTGACGTGTACAACTACAATAAGACCGTCAACCGCTACGTGCGCGGGGTACGCGCAGGCCAGTGACAGTAATTTTGACTTTTTGAGTTTTTGATTTTTTTGTCTGTCGGAGAGTGAAAAAGATGGGTTCTTTATACGAAAACTTGCCAATTTATAAGAAGGCGCTGGAATTGGTAGTATATTTTGAGAAGATTGTACGAAATTTTTCCAAATATCATAAGTACACCGTAGGAACAGAGTTAAGGGATTCAAGCAGAAAGATTTTAAAATTGGTTGTTAAGGCGAATTCAACAAGGAATAAAAGAGAGATTCTTCTTAAGGTTCGCGAGGAGATAGAGGAGTTAAAAATCCTGATAAAAATCTGTAAAGAGATACAGGTGTTCCGTTCTTTTAAATCGTTTGAGTATTCGCTTAGAAACGTAATTAATATAGCGAAACAAAACGAGGGGTGGTTAAAGAGCCAGAATCAGGGTTCTAAAGAAATAGGACCTTGAGCGAGCCGATGTCACTGGGCGTCTATCCGACCTTTTCATCGCTTTAAAGTGGATCCCCGCTTTCGCGGGGATGACAAAAGTGGTGGCAGGTATGAGAAAACAGGCAGTGGTATCCTGTAAGATGCGGTTTCTGCTGCCGAAGAGGTTCAAAAAATGAGCCATAAACTGAATAGACAAAAATTCAGCAACTATTGGTCTTGTACCGAGAACAGCGCAACCAACGCGTACAACGTCAATTTCGATAATGGTGACGTGAACAACAACAATAAGACCAACAACAACTACGTGCGCGGGGTACGCGCAGGCGAGTGGCAGATAAGAAAGGCAATATTTTCTTTCAGCAACATCTACAGGTGTTATCTTAAGTGCAGGAGGAATAAGCGAAATACGATGAATGCGCTCAGGTTTGAACTCAATGCTGAAGAAAATATGCTGAAGCTGGAAAGCGAGCTGAAAAATAAGATCTATCACCCCTCGCGCTCGATACTGTTTTTCGTAAAAAAGCCGAAATTAAGAGAGATATTTGCCGCGGATTTTAGAGACAGGGTTGTTCACCACATATTGGTAGGGTATTTAGAACCGCTCTTTGAAAGTCTCTTTATCTATGATTCTTATGCCTGCAGAGTGAACAAAGGCACGCATAGAGCGGTAATCAGAGCACAGAGTTTTATCAGAAAGGTTTCTAAAAACGGAAAGATAAGGGCGTATTATTTACAGCTTGACATAAAAAGTTTTTTTATAAATATAGATAAAGAAATTTTACTGGGGTTGATTAGAAAAAGGACAAAGAATAAGGATGTTTTCTGGCTGGCAGAAAAGATAATTTTTCATGATTGCACAAGGAGTTATACCCTGAGAGACAATAAAAAGCTGTTTAAGGAAGTGCCTGAGAATAAAACCCTTTTTGGCAAGGAAAATAAGAAAGGGCTCCCGATCGGCAATCTCACCAGCCAGTTTTTTGCCAATGTATATTTAAATGAACTTGACCAGTTTGTAAAACATAACCTGAGATGTCGTTATTACCTCCGCTATACCGATGACTTTATTCTTTTGGATAGCTCAAGGGAGAAGTTAGTTCCCCGGATAGAAGAAATAGGGGAATTTTTGAAAAGTAGATTGGGTTTAAGGCTTCATCCTAAGAGAATGAAGTTGCAACCTGTTTTAAACGGAATAGATTTTCTGGGATATATCATCAGGAGAGATTACATATTAATCAGGCGCAGGGTAGTAAATAATATGAATACGAGGTTGAGGTATTTTGAAAGGTGCGGGGCCAAAGGATTAGATTATGGGGCGCTGGAAGAGTTAAGAAGCTCTATTCAGTCATATTTAGGCCATTTTAAATGGGCGAATAGCTATAAATTGAGAGAAAACTTATTTAAAAGAAAGATTATAAAGGATTATTTTGGGCTGGCGGATGGCAGATTAGTAAGAAAATATGGACAAGGCCGGATAGCGCCGGCAGGATTGACAGATGAGAGATAAAATAGCAGGAGAAAAAAAGAGATTGCTTCGTTTCGTCCCCTTCGGGGACTTCGCTCGCAATGACGGGAGCGGAAAAGGGAGAATAGCGCTGCTGGCGACTATTTCTCTTCTGGCAGGGCTTTTTTTGTCTTTTGCTATTAGCGGCCTGGGTTCATATGAACAGCAAGACAGCGAGGTAATTGTCCATAAGTCTCCTCTTATCTGGCGCACAGACGGAAAAGGGGACTATCTTTTAGCCGAACTTCCCTCAGATGCCAGCCGCGAGCTTGTTGATGCGGTTGAAACAGATAAACAGATAAAAACGATTACTGCAACCTGGGAGTTTAAGGGAGAAGCGTCCTTAGAGGTAAGCGCTGATAATGGCTCCAATTATACCCGCGCAGCCTACGGCGTGCCGCTGATGGTTGATAATAGCGGGAATAAGCTGAAATGGCGTATAACCCTTGGCTTGGATAGTGAGCTTAGCGAAATAAAGATTGTTTATACCGATACAGAAGGGGCAGGGGGAAGTTTTGGCCAGCCGGAACTTACGGGCTTTAAATTCAGAAAGCTTCTCTATATTACCAATCCTTCAAACCAGGAGTTATATGGTTATCAAATACCTCTATTAGTCAGCCGGTCAGCCGGTCAGCCGGTCAGCCGGTCGACGGAGGCGGATGTGGGATGTGAAGGAAATATTGAGGCGGATTTTGGGGATGTCCGGTTTACTGCGGCTGACGGGGAAACGCTTTTGCCGTATTATTTAGAGGGTATTTCCGGGGATGAGCCGGACAGGATAGCTCATTTTTGGGTTAAGCTGTCCCAGGTTCCGCAAGAGGCGGTAAATGTCTATGTTTATTACGGAAACCCTGAAGCAGAGAGCCTGTCCAGCGGGGAAGATGTTTTTGACTTTTTTGACGATTTTGCGCAAGATGAGCTAAATACAGAGATATGGGAAGTCAATACGGATTCAGGCGGAAGTTATGAAATTTCTAATTCCCGGTTAAGATTAAACGGGGCAGAGATTATTTCTTCAAATTATCAGATTAAAGACGGCATAATTGAATATAGAGCCGAGTCCGGCCTCAGGCCGGAAAACCGGCTTATTATCAGAAGCCGGGAACAACCCTTAGATGATGAGAGCCGGGCTCAGGTTGCTTTTTCTTCAGCTTATGAAGGCGCTGAACACTGCCTGGTTGTGGGTGATATTGTAAAAGCTAACCGGGCTGAGGCCTTAACCTCCGGCATAATTTATGATTATCGCGTAATTCTTCAGGGCACTAGTTTGATTTTTCAACGCTATAGTGAAGGTTACCAAGACCTGCAGGCTGTAGTAGACTATGATGATTTCGGGGGATTGATCTCAGGAAATATCGGCCTGAAAACAGGCGCGGGTTGTGTGAGTTACTTCGACCGGCTCAGGGCGCGTAAGTATGTTGAGACAGCGCCTTATATTCGCGCATCCGGAGATGAAGAGGAAATTGATTTAGCGGAATTTTCCAATACCACGGTTGCTGAAAATGGGGATGTGGTATTAGCCCACAGCCCACAGTCCATAGTCTATGGCGGGCAGTATGTTACTGCGTCTGCTTCTACTGCTTGTAATATTAGCGCTGTCACACCGGTAGTTAAATTCACCAGCGACGCAATACGCGATACGCAGGACGCAATACGAATTGATATCTCTGCGGATGGGGGATTGACCTGGAAAACGGCTTGTGTTAATGGAGAGGCCTATGCCGCGCCGGATGACTTTGGTGTTGGAAAAGACCTAAAATTACGCGTAAATTTTCCTGCTCCGACATCTATCATCCAGGATCCGGTATATAGTATCGAAGAGATAAGGCTCGATTACTCTGTTGCTCCAATAGTAACTTCAGCCAATATCCATTGTTCCGGGGCTGCAGGTATTGGAGGGATATACCGGGCAGGAGATACAATAGTAATCGAATGGGACAATTCTGCTGAAGGCGATAATAATCCGGATATTATTTCGGTTAGCTGTAATTTTGCCGCATTTGGCGACGGGCCCCAGGTTGAAATGAACGATGGTGACAATGATAATATCTGGACCGGGCAATATGAATTGCCCGAGGGCCTGAATACAACCGCAAATATCTTTGTAACAGCCGCAAATCTTTGCGGTATGACCACCAAAGACGGCCATATCCTTACTGTCAATACCACGGAAGAAGAAGTTTTAAAGGAAGAAGAAGAGGAAGAAGAAGAGGAAGAGGAAGAAGAGGCTGAGGCCGAAGCTGAAGCTGAACAAAAACCAAAGAACCTTAGGAAACGCTATAAGATTAAATTCGGCGGGGATGAGGCTGAAATCGGGGATTTTAACACCCGGGAGTTTAAACCGCACGTTAAACTCAAGCGCTGGGGAGAGGAATGTTCTTTAGGCATCGGGTTTATTGATTCCGCTATTCCGGCAAAGAAAAAATCAGTGGGTTTAAGGCCGGACAAAAAAATAGAATGGGATTCGCCTGAGTTATACGCGCATTTCTATAAAAAAGGCCGGGAAGAAATTCAAAACGAGGGACTGGAGTTTGAGCTGATTTTAAAGGCAGTGCCGGCCTCGAACGTGTTTAGTTTACCGATTGAAACCAAAGGATTAAGCTTCCATTATCAGGGCCGGTTGACCGGGGAAGAAAAGGCGATTGGTGTAACCAGGCCGGATAAGGTTATTGGTTCGTATGCGGTCTATCACGAAAGCAAAAAAGGCGGGGAATATAAAGCGGGCAAGGCGTTTCATATTTACCGGCCAAAGATTATTGCTGCTAACGGAGACTGGGTTTGGGCCGGGCTGCGCATAGACGAGCTAAAAGGCGTTTTAACCGTTACCATTGATAAAGAATGGCTGGAGAGTGCGGCTTATCCGGTAATAATTGACCCGACCTTTGGGTATGATACGGCCGGGGCAAGCTCGGTAAGTATAGAAAACACAATCAGGGGCTCTGTTTTTACAGAAGGGGCAGCAGGAGAAACAGTAGACAGCATCACTGCATATTTGGAAAATACTGATGCCGGAGCTGGTCATGTCGCCAAGTATGCTGTCTATAACAGCAACTCCAGCCTAAATACCGGGACAGCTGAAGTGACAGTGCCGATATCAAGCACGGATTGGTATAGCGCCGATCTTTCTTCTGCTGTAACCCTGACAGCTTCTACAGATTATATTTTATCTGCCTGGGGCGATAATGTCAATACCAAGATATATTTTGACGATGTAACACCGACAACCCAGGGCCGTTCACAGGCCCTGGCTTACGGGACCTGGCCAACAACAGCAACGTTTAGCTCGGATACTTATAAATACTCTATTTACAGCAGTGAAATTACAACCACCTTTAACATTACCGCGACCTTGGATGAGGCCATTCCTGAGGCGCCGACAATTACCGCGTTTACCGCCACCGGCGGCACGCCGGAAACCGATAAACTTAACAGCACTAATACAGGATTTACAGTAACGTTTACGTCCCCGGCTGCCAATTACAGCGGCACAGCCCACCTATACGTTGACGGCAGTCTCCTGGCCACTGATTTGACTCAAACAGTCTCAGCAGCCAGCACATCCTATGTTATCACCGGTAATCAGCTCTCGATCTATGAGTTAGGAGGGGACGGGGCCAGGGCCCTGACCGTCAAGATTATTGATGCGGCCGGAAACACAGGCGCTGTTTCCAATACCTGGAATATCACTTTAGAAGGCATTACCACAGCCGGGTTTGACATAACCGCTACTTTGGAGACCACTGTTCCAACCGCAGGCATTACCTATTCCGATGCCGACGGAATTGTAAAATCAGGAGACTCTTTAACCATTACCGCAACCTTTAATGAGGATATGGCTGTTTCTCCTGTTCCCCAGATAAGCATCTCAGGGGCCAATATAGTCACTGCTACTAATATGACCAGGACCGATGCTACGCATTATACCTATCTCCATACCGTAGGAGCCGGTAACGGAACAGCCACCGTTGCCTTAAGCACCGGCACTGACATAGCCGGTAATGTAATTACCTCAGCCCCGACCAGCGGGGCAGACTTTACAATAGACAATACTGCCCCCACCGCAGGCATTACCTATTCCGATGCCGACGGAATTGTAAAATCAGGAGACTCTTTAACCATTACCGCAACCTTTAATGAGGATATGGCTGTTTCTCCTGTTCCCCAGATAAGCATCTCAGGGGCCA
>JAYEPI010000058.1:0-3526 GCA_034723835.1 Candidatus Omnitrophota bacterium
GATGCTGAATTCGTAAGGAGCATAATTAACCTATCAACACCTATCCCCAGGCCTCCGGCAGGAGGCATTCCATACTCTAATGCCCTTAAGAAATCTTTGTCTATTTTTCCCGCCTGGTCCTCAGTCAATAGCTGGGACTGAAACCTTTGTTTTTGCTCAATGGGGTCATTCAACTCGGAATAGGCATTGGCTATCTCAAGTCCGCCAATAAACAGTTCAAACCGTTCGGTAAGCAGGGGATTATCCGGCTTTGTTTTAGCCAGAGGGCATAATTCAGTAAACATATCAACAACAAACGTAGGTGCGCCTTTGGTCTCGGGTTCTATAAGTTCAGCTATTGTCTTTAAGATCTGAGATTTGCTGATATTTTCACCTGCAATATTAATCCCATGCTTTGCCATCTTACTAATTAATTCCTTAACATTTTCGTCGGGTTTTATATTAAATTTGTCCTTCATCAATTCAGCAAAGGATTTCTTTTTCCAATTAGACAGGTCTATGCTCATACCCTGAAAATCAAACTTTACCTTTCCCAGCACTTTTTCAGCCACAAAGGTAATAAGCTCCCGGACAAGGTTCATCATATCTTCATAGTCGGCATAGGCTCGATAAACTTCCAGCATAGTGAATTCCGGGTTATGCCGGGTAGAAATCCCTTCGTTGCGAAATGATTTATTAATTTCATAAATCTTTTCAAATCCGCCCACTATTAATCTTTTTAAATATAACTCCGGCGCTATCCTCAAATAAAGGTCAACATCCAGGACATTATGATGAGTTTTAAACGGCTTGCCACTGGCTCCGCCGGGGATATGCTGCATCATTGGTGTCTCAACTTCCAGGTATTGGCGCTGGTTAAGAAAGCTTCTAATCTCATTTATTATCCGGCTGCGAATTAAAAAAATCTTTCTTACATCCTTATTTACTATCAGATCTAAATAACGCTGCCGGTATCTAATTTCAATGTCTTTCAATCCATGCCACTTTTCGGGTAAAGGCCTGAGGGCCTTGCTAAGAATAGTAAATTCAGCAACATTTACGGTTATCTCACCGGTCCTGGTTTTAAAAAGCGCGCCTTTAACACCGACAAAATCTCCTATGTCCAAATTATTAAATAACCTAAACTTTTCCATCCCTATTTCATTGATATTGATATAGGCTTGAATCTTGCCTGTTTCATCTTCAATGTTAAAAAATTTAGTCTTGCCATGACTGCGTAACGCCATTATCCGGCCGGCAACATTTACCTCAAATCCCTCTTTAAATAAGCCCTTGACCTGTTCTATCTGGTGTGATCTTTCATACCTTTGGCCGTAAGGATTAAGCTCTATCTTCCTTATAGCCTCCAGATTATTAAGTCTTTCGGTTGTCAGCTCGTCTTTTCCCATAAAATAAAAAATATGACTACAGAAATTATAAAAACAGATTACAGAGATTAGTTTTTCTTTTTAAAAATCACTGTAATCTTATCTTTAATCGCTGTAACTAAATATAGCCCTCGTTTTGCTTACAGATTGTTATATTATATAAAATATCTACGATTTTGTCAAGGAAAAGCAAATTCCCCAACCTATTGAAATTAAAATACAAAGATAGGCAAACACATCTCCAAATCTGGTATAAAACGTAAGTATTTTCCAAATGCTAATTTCCCCGGTCAAATAGCCGGTTATAGACAAATCTTTGCCCTTTTTATCCAATACCTTGTTAGTTATCCTACCGGTCGGATCAATAAAACAACTTATCCCGGTATTTGCGCATCTCACTACCCCTTTTTTATTCTCAACAGCCCTTAAGACCGAGGTCTGAACATGTTGATACGGGCCGCTTGAATTACCAAACCAGGCGTCATTTGTAATATTAACCATAAAGTCCGCTCCCTGCCTGACAAATGCCCTGGTCAAACCGGGAAAAACATCCTCAAAGCAGATAAGTACTCCAAATCTTGCTAATTGGCAACCGGTAATTGGTAATTGAAATAGGGTATATGTCTTGCCGGCAGTGAAATTTCCTCCACCCGCTCTTTTATCTACCCCTTTAACAAATGAAAAAACCTTGCCTAGCGGAATATATTCACCAAATGGAACTAAATGCAGTTTATCATAACGTCCAACAACCTCGCCCTGGCGGGATATCAGAAAGGCGCTATTATAAACTTCTTGATTGTTTGCCAAAAAAGCACTGCCTAATAATAAAGGCTTATTCACCTCTTTAACCAAATCAGTTATATAATCCAACAGTCGATCATCATTAACCAGATAACCCGGAACGGCTGTCTCCGGCCAGACAATAATGTCCGGCTGATTGAAAGAAGCAAGTTTAGTCAAAACGCGATATTTATCGAGAATTAATTGTTTAAGTTGTGGATCCCATTTCTCCTGTTGAGAGATATTGCCCTGCACTACCGCTATTTTTATCTTTGGCTCCGGCCTTTTTAAAAGTTGGGATTTGCCATAACCAAACACTGCTATTAAAATTAATGAGACAATGCCAATATTAATCAACAGTGATTTGAAATCAGTCCTTGCAGTTTGAAACTTGCGGCCTGCGGCCTGCGGCCTGCGGCCTGCGGCCTGCAGTATTTGGAAGATGCTTACATTAACCATCATTACCAAAAAAGAAACACCATATACCCCGGTGATATCTGCTATCTGGATAAGAGGAATATTCAAATACTGGGAATATCCAAGCGCAGCCCAGCCAAAACCACTAAATAAATGGGAGCGAATATATTCTAGAGCCACCCAAAAACAGGGAACTAAAAGCAGAAACCAGAAACCAGAGCTAAGGCAACTAACGAACAATCCGAATACACCGAAATAAAGCGTCAGATATAACACCAATATCGTTAATCCCCAAACACTTACATAGCCAATCCAGTAAACCGTCCCTAAAAAAAATACAAAACCGGTCAGGCAGGAAAATATAACCGCCTTTCTCATTTTTTTACCGTCAATAGCAATAAATAAAGGCACAAAAGCAAACCAGGCAAAACCGGTTAACTTAAAGACAGGGAAGGAAAAAACTAACAGGAGGGCTGAAAACAGGCATAAAAAAAATGTGCTCATAATCCCCGCAGCCCAGGACTAGTCCCGGGCTGCTTTTTAGGTTTCTAATTTATTTTTCCGACTTAGAAAATAATTCTACTTCAATTACATCCTGGTTAAATATTGATCTTATCCCTAAAGCCTTATTTTCCTCAAGGCCGTCTAAGACTGGATAAATGACCTCATTTAAATAAACCTTAACCAAAGGAAAATCTATTTTACTTAAACGCGATCTTTGAATTATATCTTTTAGTTTTTGTTCTTCAATTTTTAATTTTTCCTCAGAAAAAACTATTATTTCTTTTTTGGTTTCGGTTTCGGCTTCTAATACAGCCAGCTTTTGTTCCTTAGGGTATGTATCCAAACTCTGAACTTGCAATTGGCTAATTTCTTCTTCTAATGATCGAATGTTAGCTTCTAATTGTTTTAATTCCTGTTCCTTGGTTTGAATATCTTTCTTTAAACTATCCAGGCGTTGT
>JAYEPI010000059.1:0-2428 GCA_034723835.1 Candidatus Omnitrophota bacterium
ATAAGGATGCATTGGTTAAAACATTAGAATTTATGATTAAGGTAAAGGATGATTTAAAACAGGACGCATCATTAGAAATTGTAGCGATTAATTTAAAACAGGCTTTGAGCAGTTTAGGTGAAATAGCCGGCGAGACAATGACCGAGGAATTGTTGGACCAAATCTTTTCGCAGTTTTGTATTGGAAAATAATATAGATAATATACAGATGAGCACAGACTTTCAAAAAGTAGAGAGTAGCAAGTAAAGAGTAGAGAGAATAAAAATTATGGATAAGAAGAAAATAGAACAAGCGGTCAAGACACTGCTTAAAGCAATAGGCGAAGATCCCCAAAGGCCGGATCTTTTAGGAACACCCAAAAGAGTCGCGGAGATGTATGAAGAGGTGTTGAGCGGGATAAATAAAGATCCCGGCAAAGAACTGGAAGTTCTTTTATCAGAAGGTCACGATGAGATAGTACTTTTAAAGAATATCTCACTTTATAGTGTGTGCGAGCATCACCTGCTTCCGTTTATCGGCCGGGCCCATGTAGCATATATTCCTAAAGGCAACAGGGTTACGGGGCTTAGTAAGCTTGCCCGGATTGTAGATATATTGGCAAAACGCCTTCAGGTCCAGGAAAGACTTACTACCCAGATAGCTGATATTGTTATGAAAAAATTAAGGCCTCAGGGAGTCTTGGTAGTGATTGAGGCGGAGCATCTTTGTATGACTATGCGGGGAGTAAAGAAGCCCGGCAGTATTACTATTACCAGTGCTGTAAGAGGTATATTCAGGACAAATGAAAAGACACGCTCTGAGGCACTTTCTTTAATAAAGGGATAGGCAGAAAGGAATAATGAAAAAGATACAAAACGATTTAACAATTGCTCAAGCCGCAAAGCTGAAGCCAATCATTCAGATAGCTAAAAAGATAGGTATTAAAGAAAAAGAGCTGGAATTATACGGTCAACATAAGGCCAAGGTGTCGTTTGAGATATTGAAGAGATTAACAAACAGGCCGGATGGTAAATATGTTGATATTACAGCTATTACCCCGACCCCTCTGGGGGAAGGTAAAACAGTAACTACCATTGGCCTGTCAATGGCGCTTAATAAAATAGACAAGCCGGCTATAGCTGCTATTCGTCAGCCTTCGTTAGGCCCGGTATTTGGGATTAAAGGCGGAGCAGCCGGAGGAGGGTATTCTCAGGTAGTGCCGATGGAGGACTTTAATTTACATTTTACCGGGGATGTGCATGCCGTAGGGCTGGCCCATAATCTTTTAGCCGCTTTTTTGGATAATTCTATATTAAAAGGAAATAGATTAAATATAGACCCTTCGTCAATTACCTGGAAAAGAGTGGTAGATATTAACGACAGGTTTTTGCGTAACATCGTTACCGGCCTGGGCGGAAAAAATGACGGTTTCCCCCGAAAAAGCGGTTTTGATATCACTGCAACCAGCGAGGTAATGGCGATATTGGCCCTTACTACGGGTCTTTTTGATTTACGTAAACGTCTGGGAAGGATTACAGTGGCGTCTACTTATGACGGTGAGGCGGTAACCGCTGAGGACTTAAAGGTAGCCGGGGCAATGACGGTTCTTTTAAAAGATGCTCTTAACCCCACCTTGATACAGACCCTGGAGAATACTCCCTGCCTGGTTCACACCGGGCCGTTTGCCAATATTGCCCATGGAAATTCTTCAATAATGGCTGATAAGATTGGTATAAAATTAGCCGATTACTTAATTACTGAAAGCGGGTTTGGGGCAGATTGCGGGGCAGAGAAATTTTTTAATATTAAATGCCGTTATTCTAAACTTAAACCGAGTTGTGCGGTTATTGTAGCTTCTATTCGGGCGTTGAAGATGCATAGCGGAGATTTTAAAATATCAGCCGGCAAGCCGCTCGATCCCGGTTTACTAAAGGAAAATACAGATGCGGTAGAAAGGGGATGTTTAAACCTGGAAAAACAGATAGAAAATTTACGGATTTTCGGTATCCCGGTAATTGTGGCAATCAATAAATTCGGGCAGGATACGGATAAAGAAATAAAAATAGTCCGCAAAAAAGCCGTTGCTGGCGGAGCTGAAGATGCAGTAATAAGCGAGATCTGGGCCAGGGGTGCAAATGGCGGGAGGACCTTGGCCCGGGCAGTAGCCAGGGCTTGTGAGAAGAAAAGCAAATTTAGATATCTTTATCCGTTGAATATACCGATAAAGGAGAAGATTGAAAAAATTGCTTTAGCTGTATACGGAGCCAGGAAGGTCAGATATTCGGTTTTAACCGAGAAAAAAATAGCACTATATACTAAAAGAGGTTATGATAAATTGCCGGTTTGTATGGCCAAGACCCACCTTTCTCTTTCCCATGATTCCAAATTAAAGGGCAGGCCCACTGGTTTTACGCTTCCGATTCGCGATATTAATGCCTCAATAGGGGCA
>JAYEPI010000059.1:2438-3507 GCA_034723835.1 Candidatus Omnitrophota bacterium
GGTGAAATTAGAACCAGGCCCGGCCTACCCTCTGTTCCGGCAGGGACAAAGGTGGATATTGATAAACACGGAAAAACAGTGGGGTTGTTCTGAGGTAACACAGATGAGTACAGAAAGAGTAAGCAGTAGGCGGTAGGCAGAAATAAATATATGGTAAAAATACATTGAAATTGATAAAAATTAGAAGAGTCTCTAACGAAGAGTCTCATAGAAATTAATTGGAATTGATTGTCAATTGAGGGAGTTTGAAATGTATAACGATATGTTAAAGGAGTATCTGGATGATTTAGCCAGCAAGAAGCCTGCACCTGGAGGCGGAAGTGTAGCTGCCTTGACCGGAGCATTAGGTGTCAGCCTTATCAGCATGGTGGCGCATTTTAGCAAGGGAGTAACAAGGCCGGTGTTAGATATAAGGTCCAGATTGATTGCGCTAATTGATGAAGATGTACTGGCTTTTGAAAAGGTTATGCAGGCCTATAAAATGCCCCGGGAAAACTCAGAACAAATATCTGAGAGGACCAGGGTTATTCAGAAATCGCTTAAAGCTGCCTTAAGCCCTCCGCTGAATGTGTGCCTGTTATGTTATGAAGCAATCAAAATCTGTAAGTCTTCATTATTAACCGCCAATATTAATTTAATCAGCGATGTGGGGGTAAGCGCTGTTTTGTTAGAAGGCGCGTTTTACTCGGCATACTTAAACGTTAAAATAAATCTAAAATATCTAAAGGATAAAAAAATTGTTAAAGAAGTTAAACAAACATTAGAACCTTTGGCTAAAGAGATAATTGGCCATCGGCGGGCTATTTATAAAGAGGTTAGCGAAAGGATGGATGAGAAAAAATGAGCGCTACTATACTGGATGGCAGGGCAATGGCCCGTTTGCTAAAAACTGAATTAATTCAGGAAATAGCCAAACTCCGGCGCAGGTACAGGGCTATTCCCCGGTTAGCTGTTATTCAAATAGGCGAGAGTCCGGACCTGGCTGTTTATCTCAGGTCGCAGGAAAAGACGGCCCGGGCTTTAGGAATAGATCATCAGGTGCATAAACTAAGGTCTGCCATAAAAGAAA
>JAYEPI010000060.1:0-3484 GCA_034723835.1 Candidatus Omnitrophota bacterium
GGCTTGTTATCTTTTAGAGAAATTAGCCGGCGCAAAGATAAACGAAGCCATTATAGATATCGGCAAAAAGGATTATGAAAAAAAGGAGATTTGTTTAAGCGCTGTTAATGTGAATCAATCTTTGGGAGTAGAGCTGTCGGAAGGACGTATCTGCGGCATACTTAACAGATTAAATTTGAAAGCAGCTGTTGAAAAAGATAAGACTATCCGGGTAGATATACCGGCATTTCGCAAAGACTTAATCCGGCCAATAGACTTAATAGAAGAAGTTGGCCGGATATACGGCTATCAGAATATTCCGGTGGTTATCCCAAATATCAGGTTTAGTCCCTTCCTGCAGAAGGCAGCCAGGACTGTTGAATTGAAGGTTCGGCAGTTTTTAATATCAGCGGGCCTGAATGAGGTTATAAATTACAGCTTGACCAGCCGGGAGGCATTAAAAAATACAAAGATAGAAAAGGAAAAGGTTATTTCTATAAAAAATCCTCTGAACCGGGAACAGGAAATCATGCGCCTTAGCTTATTAACAGGAATGCTGAATACAATTACCCGTAATAAAGATAGGGGAATAGAGGACATTAGGATTTTTGAACTTAGCCGGGTCTATCTGCCCCAGGGAGTTAAAAAATTACCTGTTGAACAAATGAATTTGTCTATTGCTCTCACCGGAGGAAAATTGCCTAACTGGAAACTAAAACAGGGGGCTTTTAACTTTTATGATTTAAAAGGCCCATTAGAGGAGTGTTTGGCCCGCCTGGGAATAGCTGATTATGAAATTATTAACCAGCAGCATTCCTGTTTAGATTTGGCTAGCTCGGCCTGCTTAAAGATTAAAGGCGATAATATTGGTTATCTGGGAGGGATAAACAAGGAATTACTTGCTAATTTTAATCTGGAAGGGCCGGTTTATATTTTTGAATGTAATTTTGATAAATTAGTTTCTTACAGTTTACCGCAAAAGAGGTTTAAGCCGTTTATCAAGTACCCCTCTGTTATCTATGATATAGCCGTAGTAGTCAAGGAGGCTGTTAGTTGCGCAGAGGTTGTTGCCTTGATCAAAACTACCGGCCGGAGTTTAATCAATAAAATAAACTTGTTTGACGTCTATCGGGGTAAACAGGTTCCGGAGGGTTGTAAAAGCCTGGCTTATTCCATTGAATATCAGGCTTCCGACAGAACGTTAACGGCTAAAGAAGTAGATGGAGTGCATTCTAATGTCCGCCGGGTCCTGCAGGATAAGTTGGGCGCCCGGATTAGGTAAAATAGACTAAAGACAGGGACATAAGAAAGCTTGCGGTTTTTTACAAACTGTGTTATAATTTTTACCGGATAAAACTCCCTGCCTTGTTCGTGTTGACTTGGCGCATCTTGAGCCAACATATTATGTAAGGGAACTTAACTTTAGGTGTAGCTTACAGGCCCTTATTAAGAAAAGGGAAGTAAAAAGCATCTAAGAGGGTACCCACCTGTATCTGCAGGTTCAAAGATGGTCATTTCATGCGGCATTTAGGCGGGGAATTTTAATAAGGACACGCGTTACAAAAATCAAAGATTTTTGTAACGCGTATGTCCGAATTAATCCTGAGCGCTGAATTTCTTCTTTGAGATTATTCAAGCGAAGGATCTCATCAAAAATGACTAACGACCTAAGTCTTTTCAAACAAGCCCCTTTTTCCAACCAAAGCAAAAATTCCCCATTATCGATCAGGATGAGGCCTTCTGATCTTGCAGGATTTGTCGGCCAGAAACATATTCTTGGCGAGGGAAAACTTCTAAGAAGGGCTATCCAGGCAGATAAAATAACCTCTCTAATTTTATATGGCCCGCCGGGAAGCGGGAAGACCACGCTTGCCTATATAATAAATAATGTTACTAAGGCGCATTTTATTCTTTTGAATGCCGCTACTTCAAATGTAAGTGACATTCGTCAGGCAATAACCGGGGCAAATCATAAGCAGTCTTTAAACAATCAACGCACTATTCTTTTTATCGACGAAATCCACCGTTTTAATAAAGCCCAGCAGGATGTATTAATGCCCGATGTTGAAAGGGGAGGGATAATTCTGATCGGGGCTACAGTACACAACCCATTTTTTTCAATAGTATCGCCGCTGCTTTCGCGTTCCCTGATTTTTGAATTGAAACCATTAACCGAAGACGAAGTGATAAACGTCTTACGTACCGCTTTAAAGAATAAAGAAAAAGGATTAGGCAGCTTAATGATAAAAATAAGCGGGGACGCCTTAAGACACCTGTCCAGAGTTGCAAACGGTGATTGCCGAAGGGCGCTTAATGCTTTGGAGGTGGGGGCGTTGACTACCAATCCCGGTAAAGACGGGGTTATAAATTATACCCTTCAGGTAGCTGAGGAATCTATTCAGAAGAAGATAGTTGTTTATGATAAAGACGGGGATAATCATTATGACAGCGCGTCTGCCTTTATCAAGTCTATGAGGGGGTCGGATCCAGACGCGGCGCTTTACTGGTTAGCCAAGATGCTTTATGCCGGAGAAGATCCCAGGTTTATTGCCCGCAGGATCGTAATCTGCGCAGCTGAGGATGTAGGCAATGCCGACCCTCAGGCTTTAATTCTGGCCAATGCCGCTCTTCAGATTTCGGAGTTTGTGGGTATGCCCGAGGCAAAGATTCCTTTAGCCCAGGCAGTGGTTTATATTGCCTCTGCTCCTAAAAGTAATGCTTCTTATCTAGCCATTGAGAGCGCAATGGAGGATATAAAAAAAGAAAAAACTCTTCAGGTACCGGTTCATCTTAAAGATAACCATTATCCGGGGGCAAAAACATTAGGACACGGTGATGGCTATAAGTATAGCCACAATTATAAAGGTCATTTTGTAAAACAACAGTATTTTTCAAAAAAAAAGACATTTTATAAACCAACCAATATCGGATATGAGAAGATAATTAAACAAAGATTGGATAAACTTCGTTAGTTATTTACCTGATATAGGTTGTTAAAAATTGTTTTTCCAGCCATTACAACCAGCCTGCGGGAAATTGTTGTCCTTGACACCCCTGAATGGTTAATGTATAATATTTTGTTTAGCAATTATAACTTTTTTGTTTAATTGCTGATAGATAATAGATTCTGCTGGAGATATAGATGTAACATCTTATATATCCAGTGGTTATGAAATTGGTTAGACTATCAACGGGAATGAAGGGAGGTGGGCAAAATTTCATATAACGATATAACGGTAATTCTTTTTGGGTTTATTATTTTTGGAATAGGAGTTGGCCTTTTTCTTTTGGGTTATATAATAAGAAAGTTTATAGCCGAAAGAAAAGTAAAGAGGGCCGAGAAGATAGCCGGTGAGATATTGGAAGAGGCCAGAAAAGAAGCTGTATCCCGGCGGCGCGAAGCCAAATTGGAAGTAAAGGACCAACTTTATAAAGCAAGGATTGATTTTGAACAGGAGACCAAGGATAGGCGCCGGGAACTTTTGTCTTTAGAAAAAAGGGTTAT
>JAYEPI010000061.1:0-3473 GCA_034723835.1 Candidatus Omnitrophota bacterium
CTTTGAATAAAATCTAACTAGTTTTTCCTTGCACATAGCAATATTTTGAATAAAGTTATCCTAATTTCCGGCCGGGCATTAAATTATGACCCCGAATGAACTCGACAGCCCCCATTCTTTTTTTTCCTTCGATCTGTAACTCGGTCATCAACAATGCGCCTTTACCGGTTGAAATTGCCAGACCCTGGTCCTGCCTGATATCTATTACCTCGCCGGGATTTCGTTGCTTGACTCCCGGTAATACCTTAGCCCTCCATACCTTGAGTGATTTTTCATCAATATAGGTAAAAGCGCCGGGATAAGGGTTCATTCCCCGGATAAAGTTATAAAGTTCGTCGGACGACTTTAACCAATCTATCCGGCCGTCTTCCTTTTTAAGCTTTGGGGCATAGGTAGCACATTTTTCATCCTGAGAAAGAGGAGATGCTCCGTCCTTCTCTATCAAATCTACGGCCTTTAGTAAAACACCGGCACCCAGCATGGCAAGTCTTTGGCTTAAAGATCCGGCTGTGTCCTCCTCCTTAATATTTATCTTTTGCTTAGCTAGTATTTGACCCCTATCCATATATTCGTTCATTTTAATAACAGTTACACCTGTTTGTTCTTCGCCGTTAATTATAGCCCAATTAACCGGGGCAGCACCTCTGTATTTTGGAAGCAAAGAGGCGTGGAGATTGAGAGCGCAATTCCGGGCAATATCCAATACCTCTTTCGGTAAAATCTTTCCATAAGAAACAACTACCAAAGCCTGCGGATTATAATTAGAAATGTCCTTGATGAAATCGCCAGTCTTGATATTTTCCGGCTGATGCATAACCAAACCTTTATTTAAAGCGAGCTTTTTTATTGGAGAAAAACCAACCTTTAAACCCCTGCCTTTTTTCCTGTCCGGCTGAGTTATCACTGCCATAATTTCGTGTTTAGAGCCAACCAATGCTTCGAGCGAAGGCAGGGCAAATTCACTGGTACCAAAGAAAACTATTCTCATTTAGATAATTTCTCTTTCGTTACGCGTCGTGCGTTGTATGTTATTATAGGGGGTCGGATAAATCCGACCCCTACACATTGTAGGGGTTCGATTTATCGAACCCTCTATACACGCGACGCGTAACGCACGACGCAATACGCACAAGAGCGAAGCGCAGCGGAGCCTCCCCGAAGGGGACGCACGACGCACTACAACATGCTTACCGGATCAACATCTACTTTAAAGATAACCCCGCTGGCGGATTTAAACTTTTTCAATTTCTGATGTAAAAATTTATTGATCAAAGCTACCTCTTTGCCTTTGAGTATAATATGCCATCTAAAATTTCCCCGCAGTTTCGATAATGGCAATGAAGCCGGACCGATAATCTTTATGCCTTTCGGCTTTGCTTTTCGTAATGTTTTAGCCAAAACCTTAGCTGACTTGATTACATCTTTTTCCTGCCTGCCGCGGAATATCAGGTTAACCAAATGATAATAGGGTGGGAAGTTAAGCTCTTTACGCGAAATAATCTCTTGATTATAAAAGCTGTCAAAATCATACTGACTGGCTGCGCGAATACTGTAATTGTCCGGATTATAAGTCTGAATTATTACTTCGCCTTTTTTCCGGCCCCTTCCTGCCCTTCCGGCTACCTGGGTCAAAAGCTGAAAAGTGCGTTCGCTCGACCTAAAGTCAGGCAGGTTCAAAGTCATATCTGCCGAAATTACACCCACTAAAGTTACCTCAGGGATATGCAGGCCTTTGGCAATCATCTGGGTTCCCACCAGGATATTAATCTTACTCTTCTTAAACTCTCCCAGTATTTTTTTATGGCTTCCTTTTCGCCTTACAGAATCCGTATCCATGCGGCTGATATCTGCCTGAGGAAAAATCCTGGCCGCCTCGGACTCAACCTTCTGGGTCCCAATCCCAAAATAACTCAGGTATCCTTTTTTGCATTGCGGGCAAATTTCATCCGTTTTCTGTTGATACCCGCAGTAATGACACATTAAACCGTCCTTATGAAAATGATAGGTTAAAGGGATATGACAATATTTACATCTTAAAACATAACCGCAGTTCTTACAATTTACAAAAGTAGAAAAACCCCTCCTGTTTAAAAATAACATTATCCCTTCATTCCTGGCCAACCGGGTGCTCATCAACTCCCCCAGTATGTGAGAAAATATCTTTGTTTTATTTTTGGGGTTAACCTCTTTTCTCATATCTATTATTTGCGCAGATGGCGGTATTTTATTTTCTATCCGCCTGCTTAATTTAATCAAATCATAAATACCCTTTTTAGCCTCATAATAAGACTCTAAAGACGGCGTAGCGCTGCCTAAAATAACTGTTGCTCCTGAGATCTTAGCCCGGGTTATGGCTACGTCCCGGGCATGATAGCGGGGAGAATCATCCTGCTTATAGGAGTTTTCATGTTCTTCATCAACTATAATTACTCCTAATCTTTTAACCGGAGAAAATACAGCGCTCCTTGTTCCAACAACTATAATTGCCCGGCCGGCTTTAATGTTCTGCCACTGGCGTAATTTTTCTCCGTCTGAAAGGCGGCTGTGAAAAACAGCCACTTTATCGGCAAATCTGGATTTAAAATGTTCTATGGTTTGAGGAGTCAGGGAAATCTCGGGGACTAGAATAATGGCAGACTTGCCTTGTTTAACGGCATGCTTAATGGCCTGAAGATAAACCTCGGTCTTTCCACTGGCAGAAATACCAAATAATAAAAAAACATTAAACTGATTATCGTCTATATTTTCCAAGATTAACCTTAAGGCTTGTTTTTGTTCTTGAGTGGGCTCTAAGTCTACTGTCTTGGGAAAAGTCTCTTCTGGAAAGGATGTCCTGGATTTAATCTTAATCTTTCCCTTTCTTAACGGCCCGGGGATGGCGGCTTCAACAGCCTCGCCCCAGGAACAAAAGTAATATTCGCCCATCCATTTGGTTAATTTTAAAATATCAGGATTTAAAACAGGGTTTATGTCTATTATCCGGTTGATTTCCTTAAGCCGGCTGATATCCGAGGTAGTTAGAAATCCCGTTACATAACCGACTATCTGCCAGTTTCTAAAAGGGACCCATACCCTCTGGCCTACTTTTATATTGTCCCTCATACTACCGGGAATCTTATAATGCAACGGTCCTTTAAGCGGTAAACCTATTACTATTTTAGCAATTTCTTTCTTAGCCATGTTATTCATCTATCTATACAAATCTTAAATCCGGATGTTAAAATTTGAATTATTTAAATTTCTAATTGACCTAATTGCTCTAATTTCTAATCAATGCCCAATTCCCCAATGCCCAATGACCAATCTTATTTTTGGGCATTTTGTCATTGGTCATTTGAATTTATTTAGGTCAATTAAAAATTAGAAATTAGTCATTTTATTGAGCTCATCTCTTATCTTTTTCATATCCTCCCAAACCTTTCTTTTTCCGGAAGGGTTGCGAAGTAAATAAGCAGGATGAAACGTAGGCATCA
>JAYEPI010000062.1:0-3434 GCA_034723835.1 Candidatus Omnitrophota bacterium
GAAGATCAGGACAAGAGGGATCCGCGCCATACTTAATTCGCAGGGGCCTTTTTTCTTTCCCGGCTTGTTTTAATTTCTCAGCTAATTCTATTTCAGAAATTATTTCTGCAACACCGCATTTTACCCTGCTAATCTGTCTTCTTATTGTTTTATCCGCATTCATATCACCTTGCAACAAATAACAATTACATTGATTACAAATCATACCTTAGGTAACTATTTCTAAGGCTATTTTCCTTTCTTGTTTATCTGCTTTAACTACTTTGACTTTCACTTTATCATCCACTTTAAACATCTCTTCTAATTGAGAAGGTTGTTTTGCGGCAGTCAGTGAAATATGGACTAATCCTTCTATGCCTTTGGCTATTTCAACGAATACTCCAAAATCTGTTATTGCAGTAATTCGACCAGTAACCATTGAACCTACCTCATATTTCTTAACAATATCCGGCCAGGGATCCGGTTCTAGCTGTTTTAGTCCTAAAGATATCTTTTTAGTCTCCTGATCAACCGCTAAAATCTTCACCTTTACTTTTTCTCCTTTTTTTAATATTTCTGAAGGATGGTTAATCCTCTTTGTCCAGAATATATCAGAAATATGAAGCAAGCCGTCTATCCCTGTTTCTAATTCAATAAATACTCCATACTTGGTTAAGCTGCGAACCTTCCCGCTTACCTCGGCCCCTACCTTATACCTTTCTTTCACTTCCAGCCAGGGATTGATTTCGACCTGCTTTATCCCAAGAGAAATTTTCTCAGCTGCTTCATCTACACTCAACACTACAGCTTCAACCACATCTCCTATAGCTAATATTTCGGAAGGATGAGAAATCCGCCGCGTCCAGGATAATTCAGAGATATGAACCAATCCCTCAATGCCCTTCTCCAATTCAATAAAGACGCCATAAGGCACGATATTCACCACCCGCCCCTTCACCCGGGAACCAACAGGATATTTTTTATTTATGTCTGTCCAGGGACTGGGGCTTTTTTGCTTTAAACCCAGCGAAACCCTCCCGTTTTCTTTATCGAAATTTAAGACTAAAACCTCTATTTCATCGCCGATAGCTAAAATTTCCGAAGGATGGCTTATCCTTGACCAACTCATATCTGTTATATGCAGCAGACCATCGAGACCCCCTAAATCTATAAAGGCGCCAAAATCAGTGATGTTTTTAACCGTGCCTTTGCATAGCTGGCCTTTTTCTATTTCGCCAAGTAATTTTTCTTTAAGATGCTTCTTTTCTTCCAGCAGATAATCACGATGTGACAAAACCACATTTTTGCGCCGCCGGTCTGTCTTGACTATTTTAAATTTAAGGACCCGGCCGATAAATTGATCAAGGTTTGAGGTTGGCCGGATAGAGGCCTGGGAAGCGGGTAAGAATGCTTCCATTCCTATATCCACTATTAACCCCCCTTTTACTTTTCTAAATACCTTTCCTTCGATAATACTGCCTTCATTGCATTTTCTGGAGATATCTTCCCAGTTTTGAACCTGGTTAGCCTTTTTCTTTGAAAGAATTACCAGTCCTTCCTCGTCTTCCTTTGATTCCAACAACACCTCTACTTCACCGCCGACCTTTAAGGATACGCCCTGGCTAAATTCATCAATTGACACTATCCCTTCAGACTTATAGCCTATATCAATTATAACCTCCTTGGCGGTAATGTCTACAATTGTTCCTTTGATTACCTGACCCTCCTTAAGGTCACTCCATTTATTTTCGTGGAGTTTTAACATTTCCTCAAATTTTTTACTCGCTTTTTTTTGTTCGATCATTCACAACTACCTCCCTTCTTTTGCAGTTAATCAATACTTCATGCTTCTTACTCTTTAACCCCCAGCTTAGATATTTCTTCCATAATTAACCGGCTAATTCTTAAATAATTCTGTTTACTTTCTCCTTGTTGATAAAACCGGTCAAGATCCAATGGCCGGCCGAAATATACACTAACTGGTTTAAACCTGATAAACCTCGCCTTGATCGGCAGCGCTTCTCCAGTGCCAATAATCCTGGCAGGAACTACCGGGGTTTTAGACTTTATTGCCAGAAAACCAATACCAATTTTAGCCTCCTGTAATTTTCCATCCTTGCTTCTCGTTCCTTCGGGAAATATGGCTACAACCTTACCCGCCTTTAACCGCTTTAATGCCTCCTTTACTGCCGAAGAACCTGCGTTCTGTTCTCCTACTGCAAAGACATTAATCGAATTTAACAATTTGCCGAACAGCCTATTGTTAAACAGGCTTTTTTTAGCCATAAAATGGAGCTGACGACGAAAACCCACTCCGAGAACTATTGGATCCAGATAGCTTAAATGATTACTGGCAAGAATATAGCCGTCTTTGGAAGGAAGATTCTCTCTTCCGACTACTTTTAATTTCAACAGCGATTTAGTCAAAATCAGGCTTAAGGAATAACAAAATCTATAAATCATTTAACTATATAAAACATCCACTATATACACAGATAAGAAGATACAGATGAACACAGATAAAAGTAAAACTGTCATTGCGAGGAGCGAAACGTGATTGCTTCGCTCGCAACGATGTCTGTGCTAATCTGTGTTTTCTCATCTGTGATTATAGCAAATTATTTAAATATATGAAAGAACAGTATCAACTACTTCGGTTATACTCAAATCGGTTGTGTCAAGATAAACAGCATCCCTGGCTACTGTCAAAGGCGCTATTTTTCTGGTTTTATCGTGTTTATCCCGTAGCAGAATTGCCTGTTCTAATTTGTTCAACGCCGGTGCCTTTTTACGTTCCTTAAGCAGTTGTTTATAACGGCGCCTGGCCCGTTCTTTAACCCCGGCATCTAAGTAGAATTTTTTATCGGCATTCGGGAAAACAACGGTTCCGATATCGCGTCCTTCAACCACTATGCTTCTATTATCAAAAGAAAACTTTCGCTGTAAACTCACCATCTCTTTTCGAACATCTTGAGCCCGGGCAGCATAGAAAACTTTATTTGTAACCTCCGGATTTCTAATTTGACGGCTGACATCTTTGCCGTCAAGCATAATCTTATCTTTTTTTAAACCTATTTCGGCATCACGGAGTAAATCTACCAAGGCATTTTCATCCTGCAAGTTAACATTTTTTTTAATTGCCTTTAAGGTAAGCGCACGATACATCGCCCCGGTATCAACATAAAAAAACCCTAATTTATCAGCCAGTAGTTTAGCAACAGTGCTTTTCCCAGAACCTGCCGGGCCATCGATAGCAATAATCATCCCTTTTTTGTTTAGGTTTTTATTTTTGATTTTTGACTTTTATTATAGCTGTCTCTTTTATGTTTTGCCTGTTTGAACAGGTTTAATAATTTTTCGTAATTGCCGTTAGCCATAATATTTCTTATTCGATCCATTGACACCTGAGAAGCCTTCAAGGCCTCTTTTATCTGCCGGCTGTTTATGGAACATAT
>JAYEPI010000063.1:0-3360 GCA_034723835.1 Candidatus Omnitrophota bacterium
ACGGTCCTGCTTAAAGACTGAATTTGAAGAATCCCGATCAGGCCAATGCATATTATTAAAAAAAGCAATCCGCCAAACCCGGCCAATAATTTCCAATCAGCTAAATAACGCTTCATCTTAAATATAACTATGATTACCAGCTTCTTTCAAATTTAGGAAAGAACCAATTTTATTCTCTTTGGTTTAAGGCGCCCAGGACTGCGTGCCGCTTAAAATAATACCTTGCTTTATGGAGGTCTTTAATGTAAACTTTGTAAATATTGGCCAGCCGCAGATGGGTAATCATGCTTTGGGGATTAATTCTTAACACTTCTTCATACTCTTTTATTGCCGAAAGATAATCTTCGTTTTTCTCATAAGAAAGCCCAAGTTTAAAATGATAAATATCGCCGGAATAACTTTCATCCTGCTCATATTTTTCTTCCGGAAAGGTATTTTCCTCAGAAAGCAAAATTTCCTTTAGAGAAAGTTCTTCCGGGATTGAAATAACATGGGGGGTTAAAAATATAACTAATTCCTTTGTGTTATTGCCGTCGGATCGCGATTTAAATAAACTTCCAAAAATAGGAATGTCTCCCAAGATTGGAACTTTATCTTCATTTTCATATGTTGTTTCCTTTATAAGCCCGGCGATAATTATTGTTTCTCCGTCTTTTACCATAACGTCTGTCTCGGCATTGGATGTATCAACCTCGGGCAACCTAATCTGGGCAGTGCCTTCATCATCCATGATCTCAAACCAGCCTCTAAGCGTGCTTACCTCCGGCTTTATGTGCATTTTTACAAAACCACTTTGATTAATGGTCGGAGTAACGGTAAGTGTCACGCCTAAATCTACAAATTCCGCACTCCAGGAAGTCGTAGCTGTGGTTTCAGACTGGGAAATAGTGCTGGTAGCATAAGGCTGACGCGTGCCCACCATAATCTGGGCTTCTTCATTATTACAAACAGAGATGTGAGGCGAAGAAACAATCTTTACTTTTCCTATCGTATTTAAGAACGTCAGGATCGCATTGGCATTCCCGGGGTTCAAACGGCCTGGATGCCACTCTTCATCACCTGTTCCTTCATCCGTAAAAAATCCGCTTTTCCACTTTCCAATAGAAACCCGCCCCAGTGTGCCGGTTGTCCCTCCGGGAAAACTGATCGGAAAACTACCCACAAACCCTATATCGGTTACCGCGCTAAATACTGCCTCCCAATTTATACCCATAGCAAACTCATCACCTAATGTTATTTCCACAATCTTTGCCTCTATAAATACTTCCCTGGTCGGGGCGTCAAAGGCCGCAATCAGCTCTTCAATCTCCTTTAATTTATAAGGCAGGTCTTGTACTACTATTTTATTCGTCCTTTCATCCGTCCTGATTGAACCGAGATCCGGGGTTAGGGCTTCGGAAATCTCTGAGGAAATATCTTCAACCTTGGCATATTGCAGTTCAAACACCTTAGAGTCTGTAGATGACTGCTTTTCAATAAGGCCCTTATCAAGACCAAGGGCAATTCGCTCCATTTCATCTAATCTTTCCGGGGTATCTATCAAAATAATAGTGCCTGTTTCATCGTCCATGATAATCTTGCCGATACTGCTTTTGATATCAGCCAGGGCAGCCCCTACCTTTGAGGCAGTGGCATGTCTAACCTCCATAGTCCTTATCTCTCTTTTATCAGAATATTTTTCTCCGTAGATCGCCTCATACTCCGCCTCGGTCATTATAGTAATTATGTTGTTTTTCTTTTCGCAAGCCAGGCTATTGGTAAACAAAATAAGGTCTAATACATCGCCCACCTCTATATTATTCAAAAACAGTGTTATTCTGCCTTTAACATTTTTGCTGGTAGCAATATTCAAGTCGCCTTTCATTGCCAGAAACTTAATAGTATCGATTATATCCATTCCCCGCAAGTCCAGTGACACCTTTTTACGCAAACCTTGTTCCATATTTGGCGGCGCCTGGGCATACGCCGAGCCTGCGACTGAAGCTGTAATAAATAACATTAAAATTAGAAGAATTATTTTTTTATTCATGTTTCTGGATCCCCCGGTCAAGCCGGGGGATAATGTTAACTGTTAGCCGGCGAGCCTGTAAGCCTGTCAGCCAGTTCACATCAACTCAAGAGTTTCTCCCTTAAAGCTCAGGATAATCTTGCCTTTTAAGACATCGTCTATCTTGAACTGGTTAATTGAATTTCCTTTTTTAAGAAAGTAAGTCTTTTTTGCCGCTGTATCCTCAATCATCGCAACCGGCTCCTTGCCCCAGGCTATCCCTACCAATTTAAGGTCCTTGGCCAATTTACTTAAGGTTATCCCTTTGGCTTTAGGTTTCGGTTTATCTTTTTTTAAAATTACCGGACTAAAAATATTGCGCCTGCGCACCATCTCAAAATAATGTAAGAATGGGTGTTGTTCAACCAGTGGTTTTATCTCTGTTTTTTCCATCTTTTTTATTGCCTGCCGGGTGTTCTGATAAAATTCATTTATGTCCGGCCGTTTAAAAATAAAGTCAGCCATTGAATAAATTACTAAACCAATACACATAAAAAGAAAGACACTGTTTAAGACTCTAAGGTTTGGTTCTTTTAATCCTTTTTTTAACTTTCTTATACTCCAGGCTAAATTGTTGGCAAAAGGCAGCCAGAGTTTCTTTAAAAAACTAACCTTTTTGGGCTTAAGCCCCGGAGTTGGAGCGGCCTCTCCTTTTTCTATCAGTTTTAACAACTGTTCTTCGGGAGTAAATTTTTCTTTTGCCATTTTCTTTTGCCATCTTAAAATTTAAAGGTTAATCATCCTTCCTCAAACCATCTTACGGATCAGGCCTAACGGATAACCCTGATTTTTCAATTCAATAATCCGTTTTAAGTTTTTCCGGACTTCCTGCTCGTCGTATAACCTGCTATTGCCCTTTCTCTTTCTAACCGTTAAAAGCCCAAGATTTGTATAATAATTTACGGTCTGATATGAAATGTTATAGTTTTCTGTAATTTTCTGGGAAGAAATCATCATTTTTTAAACCGAGTTAAAGTTATTTAATCTACTATACTTATTAAAATTTACTAACATATATAGTATATACTATAACCATTGTCAAATTAGATTTAAAGGTGCTTCTGTAGTAAGATGCTTCTTACGCTTAATATAACTTATTAACATACGTATTACATATAGCATATACTATAACTCTTGTCAAGACAAATTTAAGGTTTGTTTATATATCCATAAGCAAAAAGCCCGGGGGATGTTCTGCGAGCGGGAGGATCCACACCGGGCGGAGGGGCCCGTGAGCAGAATATCACCCGGGCTTACCCAATTACGCAAAAAGCCCGGGGGATGTTCTGCGAGCGGGAGGATCCACACCGGGC
>JAYEPI010000064.1:0-3283 GCA_034723835.1 Candidatus Omnitrophota bacterium
CTTTATGGGGATGTTTTTTTACCGGGCACAGACCTGCGTAATCACACCAATAACAAAGCTGGCTTTCCCGGGGTATAAACTCCTTTGTCCTCTCGACCGTTTTTATTATTTCGATAGTCTCTTTTTTTAGGTTTTCGAGTTCATAGTCGTTATGCGCAGCCTGCATCTCTTTGTCAAAAGCCATAAAGTGCCATATAAGCCTTACATTTTTTACATCGGGCCAGCGTTGATGTATAGCCATCTGGTATAAAGCAAGCTGTTTGTCGTTATCAATTTTATCCTGTGTGGGCAGTGTTGCCGAAGTCTTATAATCGTGGATGTTATACTCTTTGTCCCTGCTTTGGGACAGGCGGTCTATATAACCTAACATTTTGTAATTGCCCTCTTCATCTAAGGAGAATAAAACTCTTTCCTCTAAGGCTAATGTTCTGTCATGGTCAAAAGGGGCATAACGCCGGTAATAATCCCTTATGCATCGCTGGCCTAATTTCCGATAGTTATCAAAGGTATATTGCCCTTTTATATTCTGGATGTCTTCCCGCCAGTTTTTCTCCCAGAAATCGTTAAAGAATATAGTTAAGTCTCCCAGGCTATTCAGCTTGGTCATCTTTATATCCCGGTATAACTTTTCCATAGCCTTATGAACGCAAATACCCAGAAATTGCTCTATACTTAAGGTATCTTTTTTTATCCTGTCGATATATTTAAATTTATACCGGAGAGGACAGGTTTCGAATGTATTCAGCCGGGAATAAGAATAGGTTGCCATTTTAAATCAGGCCGTGATTATTATGTGTTTATTTAATGGAATGTTTAATTTCTTTTTTTGACTATTTTGTCGGGAGAGATAATTACCTCCACTCTCCTGTTCTTGGCCCGGCCTTCCGGGGTGTCATTAGAAACCAGGGGCCTCTGTTCTCCATAACCGGTAGCCGCGAGCCGCCGAGGGTTAATTTTGCATTTATCGATAAAGAAATGCAATACCTCTGTCGCCCGCTTGGTTGACAGTTCCCAGTTTGATTTATAACCGGAGTATTTAATCGGCACATTATCGGTGTGCCCTTCTACGTAAATAAAATTGTCGCTTGTTTTGCCTTTAGACAATACGCTGGCTACTTTCTGTAATGTTTTTTTAGAAGGGTCTTTAATTGCGGCTTTTCCGGAGTCGAACAGGACTTCAGCCACCATAGTTACCACTACCCCGCGGTCTTCCATTTTAACCTTTAAATCGCCTCTTGATATTTCTTCCTGTAATTTTTTCTCAAGCTTTAGTTTGGTTTTGACCAGTTCGGTTTTAGCCATAGTCAATTTGTCCAATTCGGTATTTAACCGTTCGACCTCATTGGATAAATTAACAATGGTGGTTGACTGCTCTCTGTTTTTTTGCCGAAGGCCTTCCATTGTCGCGCAACCGGTTAACGGAATGATCAACACCAGTAATATCAAATAGTTAACGATTTTTTTCGCCATTTTTATTCCTCCTTTTTTAAGAGTTGGTATTGTCAAATTTATTTTTTAGATTCATACAAATTAGTTCTTTCATATTTTATTTGATAGTTTTTAAAAGTTTTTCTATTTTTGAAGTTATAGCCGTATCCTGGGTGTAACTGTAAGCTTTTGTCGAAGAAGTGAGGTGGATCAGAAGAACCTTATCATCAACCAATTCCCCCAAGGCCTTTTCAGCAGCTTCCGGGCTTTGATTTATCCAGATAGCAATATTACGGATAGTATCTATGACCGAGGGATTTTTATGAAAAAAAAGACAGATTTTCATCTTTATCGGAGAGTTGAGCAGCTTATTTATATTTAGTTCCATTTTGTCAGCCCTTCTTTCTTAAGCAAATCCTTGATTTCTTTTTTTTGGATTACTTTGAGAAAAGCCTTGACTACTTTAGGGTCAAACTGGGTGCCGCTGTTTATTTTAATCTCTGCTATTGTCTCGGGAATTGATTTAGAGCTCCTGTATGGCCGTTTTGTTATCATAGCCATAAAGGCCTCAGTGATTGCCAGTATCCTGGAGCCCAGCGGTATTTGATTTCCTTTAAGCTGGGCAGGATAACCTGTGCCGTCGAATTTTTCGTGATGGTAAAGTATGATCGGCGCTATGGGTTTCAGGATGTCGATCGATCTTATAACCGTTGCCCCCTTAAATGGATGTTCCCGGATAGCCTTATATTCTTCCTCGGTCAATTGCGATGCTTTACCAAGAATATCTTCGGAAATACTTATCTTGCCGGCATCGTGAATCATAGCGGCATAATGAAGGCTGTTTAATTTTTCTTCCGAAAGACCCAGTTTTTTGCCAATAGCGGTAGTAATGATTATAAAGGCCGGGGAAGCCGTGTATCTATGAGGATCCTTAAGATCGAGCATGGTTGCCAGGGATTTGATGCTTCCTATGGTTAACTTTTGCTGTTCCTCATAAAGTTGGGCATTTTTAATCGCGATTGCGGCTTGTTCAGAGAGGGTGGTTAATATTTCCTGGTCAGAAGATGAAAAAGAAGCCCTGCCTTCTTTTTCCCAGACAGTAATTACTCCGATTATGTCTTCGTCAAGCAATGGGACGGATAGGCATTTACTGCTGATATGGAAAGAGCCGGATTTAACCACTTTGCCCGGTATTTTTTTGCCGAGAGTGAGATTAAACGTGCCGATAGACCTGCTTTTGAGGCCGATACTTGCTTTGGGGATTAAAGTTTTTTTTGACTTATCCAACAGCATAATGGAACAGTGTTTCGCCCTTAATACCTGGAGAGATAATCTCGCAATTTTAGGCAAGAGCTCATTAAGCTCTAAGGTAGAGCTTATAATTCGATGTACGGTATGAGCTGTCGAAAGGGCAATAGCCCTGGGCCGGATAGTTTCACAAAGCTCTTCTAATTTTAAGGCATTATTTGCGCAGTTTGTGGTAACCTTTATTGATGCCGATAGTAATGAGATAATGTTTTCCAGGTTAGGTAAATCTGTTTTGATATTACCCGCGCCGATAAATCCCGCTATTTTCCCGTCGGCAACAAGGGGAAAGGCAAAATTAACCGACTTATGGCAGAAAATAAACCTTTCAACATCTTTTGTTTGTTTGGCTTTTTTAAAAGCCCTTAATATATTTTTATAGCAGGTGGTTTTGCGGTTTTTCTCAATCGAGGTGTGCCACTTGGGATTTTGAAGCAATTGGTTAAATACTTTTTTCTGATTTTTCCAGTCAGGATTTTCAATGATCTTTTTCAGCAGAATTTTATTATGGTTATTGGTTTTATTGTTCATTTTCTTTCTTTTTGTTTTG
>JAYEPI010000065.1:0-3281 GCA_034723835.1 Candidatus Omnitrophota bacterium
TGCTGTATCTTTTACGATTATTGCCTCTACCGGACAAACTTCAATACAGGCCCCACAGGCATTACATTTACTTTCATCTATCTTTACCGCCACAACCCTCACCCCCTATCTACTCTAATACGCAACGTTTCACAAATTACGCACGGATTAAAACAAATATCTCTATCGTCATCCTGTGGTTTAACCACAGGATCCAGTTAAATACCCTTTTTCTGGATTCTGCGGTCAAGCCGCAGAATGACAGTTAAAAACAACGGTCAAGTTTGCCCCACGAATTGACCGCAGAACCGCAAAATGACAAATACAACCGTAAACTGTAAACCGTATAACAACTTTAGTTATACTATGTCTTCAGGATGACTGATTTTTCCTTTGATCGCCGATGCCGCAGCCACAGCGGGATTGGAAAGATAAACTTCGCTATCTAAGTGTCCCATCCTTCCGCGAAAATTCCGGTTAGTGGTAGATATTGCTCTTTCACCTTTGGCTAAAACCCCCATATGTCCCCCTAAACAAGGGCCGCAGGTAGGAGGAGCTACTATCCCGCCGGCCTGAATAAATATTTCTATCAATCCCTCTTTTAAGGCCTCTAAGTAAATACGGGGTGTAGCCGGAATTATGATAAGCCTTAATTGGGAATGAACTTTTTTGCCTTTTATTATTTGAGCCGCTATCCTTATATCCGAAATCCTGCCATTAGTACAAGAACCGATTACTACCTGATCTATCTTGATGTCTTTTAATCTCCTTACCGGCACTACGTTACTGGGAACATCAGGACAAGCGACCTGCGGCTCTAACTCACTTACATCATACTCCTTTACTGCGCAGTAACTTGCATTTTTATCACTTCTATACTCACTACCTGCAGCCTGCTTGATATATTCCAGGGCTATTTCATCCGGTTCGATAATTCCGTTTTTTGCCCCGGCCTCAATAGCCATATTGCAAATAGTAAATCTATCATCTATTCCCAGGCCTCTTATTGTATCTCCGGAAAATTCCATAGCCTTATATAACGCTCCCTTGACCCCGATATCCGCAATAGTAAAAAGAATAATATCCTTTCCGCTTACCCATTTTTTTAATCTACCATGATAAATAAACTTAATAGTTTCCGGAACCTTAAGCCAGATTTTACCGATAACCAGGGCAGCTGCTAAGTCTGTCGAGCCCACACCAGTAGCAAATGCACCCAGGGCGCCGTACGTACAGGTGTGAGAATCTGCCCCGATGATCAGCTCTCCCGGCAGAATCATACCCATTTCAGGAAGAAATGCATGCTCTATCCCGCATCTTCCCACTTCATAATAATGTGTTATGGCCTGACGTTCAGCAAAGTCTCTCAACAGCTTACATTGGTTAGCGCTTTCTACATCCTTAGCCGGAGTAAAATGGTCGGGAATAAGGGCAATTTTTTCCCGGTTAAAAACACTTTTCGCGCCTATTTTTTCAAACTGCTCAATAACCAAAGGTCCGGTAATATCATTGGCCAGGCAAAAATCAACATCGGCCATAATAAAATCATTGGGATGGATTTCTTCCTTTTCAGTATGCTTAAGCAGTATCTTTTCTGTAATCGTCATTCCCATGATATGTTATCAATTATACAACGACCAGGTTAAACCACAAACCACAAATTCCAAACCACAAACAAACTACAATACCAAATGACCGAATGACCAAAACAAGCCGTAAATAATAGCGGTTTTGGTCATTGTAATTTTGTAATTGTATATTGTTTGTAATTTGTGATTTGTATATTGTAATTTAAATTAGAGTTTATTTTACTTATGTTATTCTTAAAGCTCAATCGTCATTGCCGTCTCATCGCAATTAGGAAATTTCGGGCACTTTATGCATTCACTCCAGATTTTGTGGGGTAATTCGGATTTATTTACTTCCTTGAAACCATATTTTTTAAAAAATTCAACTTCATAGGTTAAGGCAAAAACTTTTTCGATTTCTAATCTTTTTGCTTCTTTTAGCGCATTTTTAATAAGGCGCCTGCCAATTCCCTTCTTTTGCCTGGGCTCCCAGACAGCTAAGCATTTTATCTCAGCCAAACCCTCCCAGAACATGTGCAGGGCAATGCATCCAGAGATATTGCCTTTTTTGTCACAAACCAAAAAATCCCGGGTATTTTCATAAAGTTCGCTTAATGACCTGGGCAGCATCTTATCCTGACCGGCAAAATGATTGATTAATTTGTGGATTTCGGTGATATCGCTAATTTTGGCTTTCCTGATCATCATTCGCATATTATATAACACAGCCATATAAAAAGCAAATTTTTTAAACACGGATTCAGGCGGATTAGACAGCCTACCTTTCCAACCCGGACATGCTTTCCAGAAGAATTCGGGTATAAGAAGCCTGCGGATTGTTAAAAAGCTCTTCAGTCGGTGAGGCTTCCACAATCTCGCCTTTATACATCACAAATACATAGTGGCACATACACTTCACTATCGAAAGGTCGTGGGCAACCAAAAGATAAGTAAGGCCTAATTTTTTCTGAAGAGAAACAAGGAGTTTTAAAATCTCCATTTGGGTCGAAACATCAAGCGAAGACACAGGCTCATCTAAAATCAAAACCTCAGCACCGGTAGCCAGGGTCCGGGCCAGGGCAATCCTTTGTCTCTGGCCGCCTGAAAATTGATGAGGATATTTTAACCTGTGTTCGTAACTTAAGTCTACCATGTCCAAAGACCTTTTAAAGGCTTTTTCTTCTTCAGCTCTGCTTAACCCCAAGGCCCGCCTGCCCTCTAAAACAATATCTTTCATTCGCATCCGGGGGTCTAAAGAATTATAAGGATCCTGAAAAACGATCTGCATCATCTTCCTGACAAGTTTAGGTCTATCTTTTAACGCCTTATCAATCGGTATGCCTTCTAAGAATATCTCGCCTTTATCCGGCTTGATAAGGCCGATCAGCATTCGGGCAAGGGTAGTCTTACCGGAACCAGACTCGCCCACCAGCCCTAAGGTCCTGCCTTTCTCTAACTTAAGGCTCACTTTTTTAACCGCTGAAATCAAACCAACCTTTTTTCTGGTCAATCCTCTTTCTATTGCAAATGATTTAAAAACATTTTTTGCTTCAATGACAATTCTCTCTTCCTGCCGGGGTTTATGAGATATCTCTATGCCTTTTTTTAGGGCAGCTTCTAAAAGCTGGACCGTGTAAGGGTGAACAGGTTTTTCTATCACCTGTTTCAGCAAACCCTGTTCAACTATCTTACCCCCCTTCATCACCAGCAACTTACTGGCTACCTCCTGGATTA
>JAYEPI010000066.1:0-3247 GCA_034723835.1 Candidatus Omnitrophota bacterium
AAGGAGAAAGAATTCCTTTAACCATTTATGATTTTAACAAACCTAAAGGAACGATTACTATAATTGTCCAAAAGATAGGCAAGACAACACATCGTCTATGCCTGCTGAATGCCGGTGACAGTTTGCTTGATTTAATCGGCCCTTTAGGTAAGCCCTCGGCAGTTGTAAACGAGAAGCCGGCAGAAACAAAGAGTTATCAGCAAGTTTTATTTATAAGCGGAGGAGTGGGCGCGGCTGAAGTTTATCCTATAGCCCGGGCCTTTAAGCAAAAAGGAGCCGGGGTAACTGTCATTATTGGGGCTAAGACAAAACAAGTTTTGATATTGGAGCGGGAATTAACGGTTTCAAGCGATAAAATTTATATTTCTACCGATGATGGTTCCTATGGACGTAAGGGGTTTGTAACAGACCTGCTTGGTGAAATCCTAAAAAAAGATTCTTTCGATTTAATATATGCCATCGGGCCGGTGCCGATGATGGCTGCGGTAAGTGAGATGTCTAAGCCTTATAAGATAAAGACAGTGGTTTCTCTTAATTCGATAATGGTGGATGGAACCGGTATGTGCGGTACGTGCAGGGTGACTGTGGGTGGTAAGGTGAAGTTTACCTGCGTGGATGGCCCGGAGTTTGACGGCCATTTAGTTGATTTTAATGAACTGATCAACAGACAGGTGAGATTTAAGAAAGAAGAAGATAAATCCTGGAGGTTGTTTAAAAACTCAAAGTGTAAAATAGGAGAATCTCATTCTTCACAGCAGTAGTGTTTTGTAACATAAATTGTAGTAGTCTGCCGATTTATCGGCAAAGAGTGCCTGTTATATGTTTGTTATTTATGTTACAAGACAACAAAATGGCAAATCAAAATGCAGAATATTAAAAATAATAACGAACAGGATCCCAAAGAGCGAATAAACAATTTTAATGAAGTAGCTTTAGGTTATACTCCTGAACAGGCTGTATCAGAGGCAGAGAGGTGTTTGGGCTGCCGGGACGCGAGTTGTATTCAGGGTTGCCCGGTTGAAATAGATATTCCCAAATTTATTGCTGAGGTTAAAAAAGAAAATTTTAGCAAGGCTTATCAGATTTTAAAAGAAAAAAATAATTTGCCGGCTGTTTGCGGACGGGTTTGCCCCCAGGAGACTCAATGTGAGAAGTTCTGTATACTTGCTAAAAAAGGAAACCCCATAGCTATTGGAAGCCTGGAAAGATTTGTAGCAGATTGGGCGATCTCTCATGGTGCGTTAGAAAAGTCAGAACAGAAATTTAAAGAATTAGAACGCGATAGTGCGGAGCAAAGCGCAGCCTCCTCGCCTCGCTTTGCGGGCGAAGCGGGCCCGAAGGAGACGCAATACGCACGACGCAATACGAAGAAGATAGCGGTGATTGGTTCTGGCCCAGCGGGGTTAACCGCTGCTGCTGATTTATCCAGAATGGGATATCAGGTTACTATATTTGAATCATTGCATGCCGCCGGCGGGGTTTTGCGTTACGGTATACCAGAATTTAGATTGCCTAAAAGAATAGTTGATATAGAGATCGGTTATATTAAAAAAATAGGGGTTAATATAGAAGTAAACATGGTTATCGGCAAGGTCAAGACTATTGATGAATTGAGGGTGGACGGATTTAAGGCATTTTTTGTTGCGACCGGCGCGGGACTGCCTTATTTTTTGGGAATAGCGGGAGAAAATCTTAACGGCGTCTATTCGGCCAACGAATTTTTGACCCGGGTTAATTTGATGAACGCCTATCGATTTCCGGATTATGACACACCGGTTAATATCGGCAGGAAAGTGGCAGTTATCGGCGCCGGCAATGTAGCTTTGGATTCTGCCAGGGTCAGCCGCCGGCTCGGTGCCGATGAAGTTACAATAGTTTATCGGCGCAGCGAGGCTGAAATGCCCGCAAGGCTCGAAGAGATAAGACATGCCGGAGAAGAAGGTATAAAGTTTGAATTACTTACTGACCCGGTTGAAATATCCGGGAATGAAAGTGGCTGGGTTAGAGTAATGAAGTGTCTGCGAAACAGGCTTGGCGAACCAGATTCAAGCGGCCGAAGAAGACCTGTTGCAATACCCAATTCAGAATTTGATTTTAATTGCGATTTGGTAATAGTGGCTATTGGCCAGGGCCCGAATCCATTATTGCTTTCAACAATACCTGCTTTAAAATTGAACAGCCGGGGTAATATCGAGGCAAATTCAGATGGCCGGACTTCTGTACCGGATATTTTTGCCGGAGGAGACATTGTTACCGGTGCTGCCACGGTAATTGAAGCTATGGGTTTGGGCAAGAGGGCGGCCAGGGCGATACATAAATATCTAAATAACGCTAAGCGGTAAGCAGAAAGAAATATAATAGAAATACAATAGAGATATAGTAGAAATCAGAAGAATCTCTAAAGAAGAAATTCATTGAAATTCATTGAAATTGGTCGAAATTGATTGTTGACGTAAAAATTCGTGTTAGTTTGTGTGTCCCGACTGAGGTTTATCTTCGAAGAGATACTTCGGGATCCCGAAGAAATTCTTTAAAAGTTTCTTCATTCGGGATAATTCGTGGCAATTCGTGTTTAACAACTTAAAATGGATAAACTCTTAGACAAAATAGATAATCCTTCTGACTTGAAAAAGCTGCGGCTTAAGCAGCTTCCCCGGCTGGCTGAAGAAATTCGGGAAGAGATAATCAGGGTGGTTTCCCAAACCGGGGGGCATCTGGCATCAAGCCTGGGCGCAGTCGAATTAACTATAGCCGTTCACTATGTTTTTAATTCCCCGCAAGACGCTATAATCTGGGATGTGGGACATCAGGCCTATTGCCACAAAATCTTAACCAATAGAAAAAGAAGATTTCCGACACTGCGTCAACTTGGAGGAATAAGCGGTTTCCCCAATAAAGATGAGAGTTCGCATGACTTATTTACTGTCGGTCATGCCTCTACTTCTATTTCACAGGCTTTGGGTTTAGCGGTGGCTAAGGACCTGGCTTTTAGCCAGAGAAGCGTAATAGCGGTTATTGGCGACGGCGCGCTTACCGGCGGTGTGGCCTTTGAGGCCTTAAATCATGCCGGACAACTTGGCAAAAGAATGATAGTCATTTTAAATAGCAATGAAATGGCTATTTCTCCCAGCGTAGGCGCATTGAGTAAATATCTGAATAGAATAATTACCAATCCTGTGTATAACCGTATTCGGAAAGATCTACAAACCTTGGTAAAGAAAATTCCCAGGCTTGGACCGACTATGTT
>JAYEPI010000067.1:0-3212 GCA_034723835.1 Candidatus Omnitrophota bacterium
TTTTTTTCATAAGAATCTTCCTTGAAAGGTACCGACCATTTGCCGTTAAGGCAAATTGTCGGTACAAATTCGAACATATAATTTATGAAAATCAAAGATTTTCATAAATTATGTTCTCATTGGAGCGAGAGATGGGAATCGAACCCACGTAGGTAGCTTGGAAGGCTACTGCACTACCACTGTGCTACTCTCGCATTTGTTACTATGGTGGGCAGGGGAGGGTTCGAACCTCCGTAGGTCTAAGACCGCCAGATTTACAGTCTGGTACGTTTGACCACTCCGTCACCTACCCAATTAAACTGTTAAATTGTCAAATTGATAAATTGTTAAACTGATAATTACCTAAGTTTAACAAATTAAATTTATAATAGGAGCTGGCGAAGGGAATCGAACCCCTGACTTCCTCATTACAAGTGAGGTGCTCTACCTGCTGAGCTACGCCAGCAATTTAAACACTGCCGCCAGATTATCTAAAATATCACCGGCAATCAAACTAATTTCACCTTTTTTCTTGGACGCTAAATCACCGGCCATTCCATGCGCGTAAACTGCTAATTTTGCTGCTTTATATGACGAAATGCCCTGAGCAATTAAAGAAGCAATCATCCCGGTTAATATGTCACCTGCCCCGGCAGTAGCCATACCGGGATTACCGGTTTTATTTATATAACTGTTTATTTTAGTGCCGGCAACAACGGTTTGATAACCTTTGAGTACAACTGTCAGTTTATATCGATCGGCAAAATCCCTGGCAACCTTTTCCCTGTTTCTCTGGATAGTGCCAACTTCCATTTTCACCAGCCTGGCCATTTCCCCGGGATGAGGAGTAATTACTATCGGATATTTAACTGACTTTAGTACTGAGATATCGCCGGCTATACAATTCAACCCATCGGCATCAAGAACCAGCGGTTTATTTATAATTTTTATTAATCTATTGACTAATGACCTTGTCCCTTGATTAGTGGTAAGCCCCGGGCCTAAAGCAACTGCATCGATATCCTTCAATATATTTTTAATTTTGGTTACTGCCTTTAAACTTAAGGAAATTTTTTCTGTCTCAGGAAGCGGTTGGGTCATAACCTCAGTAAGTTTAACTTCCATTATTGGATTAAGGCTTTGGGGGATTCCTAAAGTAACCAAACCGCATCCGGAACGAAGCGCGCCTAAACTGCACAAGGCAGCAGCTCCGGTCAAGCCCTCTGAGCCGCTCAAAACCAGCACGTGGCCATAATCTCCCTTGTGTGAATCCGGCCTTCTTTTGGCAATAACCCCTAAAAATTCCTTACTAATCATACCTCACGCTCTTTGGTTAAGATGGCACTAGCTACGGCAAATCTTTTCGTGTGGGAAAGGCTTATAATTATCCTGTCAATTCCCGAATCTACTTTTAACTTTTCTGCTGAGTTAGAAAGATTAACCTCTGGTTTACCGTTTTTGTCATTTAAGATCTCAATATCACGCAATCTTACAGACTTTATTTTTTCGTTACCAAAGGCCTTAAGAACCGCCTCCTTGGCGGCAAATCTTACCGCCAGATGTTCGGTAGAAGCTTTTTTATTTAAGGAATAGTCCATTTCTTTAGCGGTAAAAATCCTCTTAATCAGCTTATCACCCTGTTTATCCAGTGTTTTTTTTAAATCCTCTATCTCGACCAGATCTACGCCGCTGCCAACAATCATATCAACTCCAGCATTTCTTTAACAGCCCTGTCTAAGCCAACAAATACAGCCCGGGAAATAATCGAGTATCCAATATTTAATTCTTCGACAGCATCAATCCCGGCGACCTTTTTGACATTTTGATAGTTAAGACCGTGCCCGGCTGTTACTATTAACCCCTTATCGACAGCCAAGTCTTTGGCTTTAATCAGCTTAGTTAACTGACGGTCCTGGGTTATTTCATCAGGCGCGTTAGCAAAATCGCCCGTATGAAGTTCTATTAAATTTGCGCCTGTCCTTTTTGCGGCCTCTATTTGGACATTAACCGGATCAATAAACAAACTGACTTTAATGCCTTCTTTTTTTAATCTCAGGACTACTTCTCTAACCGCCTGCTGTCTGCTTACTACATCCAGGCCGCCTTCAGTAGTAAGTTCTTCTCTTTTTTCCGGTACTAATGTTGTCTGATCCGGTTTTATTTGAACGGCTATATTCACTATCTCAGGCGCAATAGACATTTCCAAATTTAATTTAGTGGTAACTGTCTTTCTTAAAGACCAAACATCTCCTTCATTAATATGACGGCGGTCTTCGCGAAGGTGAACCACTATTGCCTTAGCTCCGGCCTGCTCTACTATCCCTGCCGCCTGAATGGGATCAGGCTCTCTACCCCCTCTGGCTTGTCTTAACGTAGCTACATGGTCGATATTCACACCGAGCAACGGCATCATCTATACCTATTATGGATTTTTTGTTTCTATTTCCTGATGAAAGAAATTAACAGTAGAGTCAATAATTGACTTTAAGTTTATGCTTTCTTGTTCTCCGGCTATATAAAGCCATAGGAGTATTGCCATAACCAGAGATAGTATTTTTAAACCCATATCATTTAACAACCAGTCTTTTATTTTCACTAATCCTTCCCCGGTATCTTTTTCTTTTTAAAACTCCAGTGACTGCGTGTAATTCCTTTGTGCTGCATTGGAATATATAACTTTCTTAAAACCCTTCTTAAGCTTTGCAGTTCGAGATCGCGGGTTAATTTTCCTCCGATCGCTACAGATATGGCGCCGGTCTCTTCACTTATAACCACGCAACCCGCATCCGTCTCTTCGGTAAGACCCAGGGCTGCCCGGTGACGGGTCCCTACTGTCTTACTAATAGAAAGGCTTTCGGTCAATGGAAATAAACAACCAGAGGCTGCTAATCTTTCTTCCTTAATGATTATCCCGCCGTCATGCAGCGGAGTATTGGGCATAAAAATTGTCTGGATAAGTTCACTGCTTACCCGGGCATCTAACCTTACTCCGCTTTCAATATAAGCCTTTAATCCTATATCCCGCTCTACAGCTATTAACGCACCGATCTTCCTTTTGGAAAGGTATCCGCAGGCTTTTACTACTTCATTAACAGTTTCCTCCCCCCGGGAAAACATCGCGAAGAAACGGTTACGGCCAAGGTGAGCCAGACTGCGGCGAAGCTCAGGCTGAAAAATTATCAAAAGGGCTATTACGCTTATTGCAAAAAGTTTTGTTAATAACCAGTTAATAC
>JAYEPI010000068.1:0-3191 GCA_034723835.1 Candidatus Omnitrophota bacterium
CCTTTCTATCCTTTGTAGCCCAGGACTAGTCCCGGGCTACTCATTAATCTTTACTGCTCTACCCTCTATTTTTAATTTTCCTTCTACAAATAACCTCACTGCCTCAGGATAAATTTCATGCTCTGCCTTATGGATTTTTCCCTCTAAAATCTCAATGGTATCACCATGTTCTATCACCACCGGTTTCTGTAAGATTATCGGCCCGGCATCTAAATCTTCGGTCACAAAATGTACTGTCGGACCGGTCACTTTCACTCCATAATCCCGGGCATCTTTTATTCCCCGGGTGCCTTTAAAAGAAGGTAGAAGGCTAGGGTGAATATTCATAATGCAATTTCTATATTTACTTACAAAATAAGGACTTATAAGCCTCATAAACCCGGCCAGGACTATTAGTTTAATATTATACTTTTCTAAATAGTTTATTATTTGTTTATCAAAACTCTCACGGGAGGGAAAATCTTTAGGATTAATGTAAATAGCCTTTATGCCGGCTAATCTTGCTTTTTCTAAAGCACCGGCGTCTTTGTGGTCGCTGATAACCAACGATATGCCGGCTTTTATCTTTCCTGTTTTAACAGCATCAATTATTGCCTGTAAATTTGTTCCTCTGCCGGAAGCTAAAACAGCTATATTCATCATATATATATTTTTACAAGGTATTATTTTTTGGGGACAATAATAACAAATTCGCCCCGCGGGTTTTTTTTGCTAAACTGTTCAATCAAACAACTAATTTTATCCCTTTTAATTTCCTCGAACTTTTTGGTAAGCTCACGGCCGATTATAATTTTTCTATCCCCCAAGACTTCGAGCATATCATTTAAGCTTTTAAGTAACCTATGCGGGGCTTCGTAAAAAACTACTGTCCTGCTTTCAGCTGCTATTTCCCCAAGCCTGTCTTTCCTTGCTTTAGTTTTCGGGGGTAGGTATCCGGTAAAAACAAAACTATCCGTAGCCGCACCGCCGGCCTGCAGGCCGCAAAGAAATGCCGAAGCACCGGGAACAGGAACTACCTTAATCGCATTTTTAATAGCCAGATTAATTACAACGTAGCCCGGGTCGCAAATACCCGGCGTTCCCGCACTGCAAACAAGGGCAACATCCTTATTTTCTTTTAGCCGCTCAATCAACAGGCTGCAGCGCCTGACCTTGTTATGCTCATAATAACTTATTAATGGCGTGTGGATAGAATAACGTGAAAGCAGCTTTTTAGTTTTTCTTGTATCTTCAGCAGCTATCAAAGCCGTCTTTTTTAAAACTTCAAGCGCCCTTAAGCTGATATCTCCCAAATTACCGATAGGCGTACTGACTATATATAATATACCGCTGGAATTATTCATTTATTTTACACAGATTAGCACAGATTAAAAGATACAGATGGGCACAGATAAGAGTAAAATATCCTGTTTTTTAAAAAGCTGTGTTTATTAGCGCCAAGATTGTAATCCGATTTTTTATAACAATATCTGTGGTAATCTGTGTTTTCTCATCTGTGTTCATCTGTGTCCAATTATTTTATTTCAGCAATCAAAGGCATTCTTCTTTTAAACTCTGAAAGTTTAATCCTATCTCTTACTTTCAAAATCATCTTTTGTTTAAATCCAAGTTCTACTAATCTATTATCATTAACCCTTAAGTCAACCATATAATAAAGCAATGTGTCTGCCTCTTTATACCTCAAGCCCAGTTCTTGTTCGTCGTTCTGACCGGGCCACAAGCCGGCACTCGGCGGTTTTGAGAGTATTGTCCGGGGAATACCTAAATACCGGGCTAACTGCCAAACCTGCGTTTTATAAAGCTTTCCTAAGGGGTTCAGGGCATAGGCCATATCTCCGTAAATCGTTCCATAGCCAAGCATCAACTCACTTTTATTGCTATTGCCTAACACTAATGCTTTAAGGGTCTTAGACCGGTCATAAAGAACTATCATCCTAAGCCTGGCTATAATGTTTCCCCGGCGAATCCGATCAACCTTAGGAAAAATCTTCGTAAACCCCTCTAATGCCGGTTCAATAGAAACCACCTCATAATTTATTCCCAGAATCTTTGATATCTTCTCTGCATCTTTTATTTCCTCAGATTTTAAGGCTGTATAAGGCATAACTATGCCAAATACGTTGTTCTTACCTAAAGCTTCCCGTAATAAACAAGCAGTTGTGGCTGAATCAACCCCGCCTGATAATCCCAAGACCGCTTTTTTATAGCCGGCTGTTTTTACTCCTTCAGCTATGAATGCAATCAATGCTTTAGTGATTTTTTTTGAATCGATTTTTAATTCTTCTATCATATCATTGATTTACCCGTGATTTATCTTTTCCGCCTTTTTCAAGGCCTCGTCTGCTGTCCCTATCATATAGAATGCCTGTTCGGGGATATCATCCATCTGGCCGGATATTATTTTTTTAAAGCCATTTATGGTATCTGCTATTTTAACATATTTTCCTGATAGACCGGTGAATCCGGCAGCTACAAAAAACGGCTGAGAAAGAAACTTCTGCAGTTTTCTTGCCCTGGCTACAACCAGTTTATCCTCACCAGCCAGTTCCTCAACTCCTAAAATAGCGATTATGTCCTTAAGGTCTTTATAACGCTGGAGGATTCTCTGGACCTCTCTAGCTACTGTGTAGTGTTCCATACCCAATAAGTTAACATGAAGCATCTTTGATGTAGAATTCAATGGGTCTACTGCCGGATAAATCCCCAGCTCCATTATTTCCCGTGAAAGAACAGTAGTGGCATCCAGATGTGTAAATACGGTAGCCGGCGCAGGGTCGGTCAAATCATCCGCCGGAACATATACGGCCTGAACCGAAGTAATTGAGCCTTTTCTGGTAGAGGTTATTCTTTCTTCTAACGCAGCCAGGTCAGCGGCTAAGGTCGGCTGATATCCTACTGCCGAAGGCATCCTACCCAACAAAGCAGAAACTTCGCTTCCTGCCTGGATAAAGCGAAATATATTATCAATAAAAAATAACACGTCTTTACCTTCCTGGTCCCTAAAGTATTCCGCCATGGTAAGCGCGCTTAAGCCAACCCGGAATCTGGAGCCCGGCGGCTCATTCATCTGGCCAAACACCAAAGCAGTCTTATCCAATACACCTGATTTCTTCATTTCCAGCCAGAGGTCATTTCCCTCGCGAGTCCGCTCGCCAATCCCTCCGAATACACTCACCCCTCCGTGTTCTATG
>JAYEPI010000069.1:0-3187 GCA_034723835.1 Candidatus Omnitrophota bacterium
GTGCGGGTTTTGGGTAATATGACTCCATAACTATCCTCCCATGTTATGAAAGACATATTAGCATACCCCGCTTTGAAAGCGGACATTTCATTTGTTAAAGAACCGGACATTTCACTATTTTATAACAGAAAATAACTATTTGACAAGCTTTGATTGTTATGTTAAAGTATTTCTGTAAATTATGAAAAAAGTCCTTTTAAGCCTATTAATAATCTTTTTTATTTCCAACCCGGCCCGGGCAGAGGAAGAAAAAAACAACAATTTCGAGATTATCCCCCTGCTAAATTTAGAGGTTTTAGGGGGTTATTCCGGGTTAATTGACCAGGCAGGAGATGGAAGCGGCCTGGCATCTCTTGATTTCTCGCCTACTTTAAAATTTGACGAAAATAACTATCTAATTCCCCTGATATCCTCTTCATTTGAAAGAAAAAGACAGGTGATTTCTGAAGAAGAAGGCGGCCAGCTCTCGAGCATGAAACAGGATCATAGTATTCATCTTTCTTTTAAGCACCTGTTTGATCAAAAATTTTCTACAAGAATTACCTCTTTTGGAACCTGGTCGTTTAATAACGAAACAAAGGATGAAAACTGGGGAGGCGGCTTATACGACTATGAGGATATCGGAGGGAATATAAATTTTCAGTATAAAACTGACCGGGATAATCCTTTCCCCGGGGTTTTAAGTTCTACCACTGAATATTACCAGAGGCGCTATCCAAACTTTTCCAGCCTTATTTCTTTAATCGTAGTCAACCCGCCGGAGGAACACATAAAAGACTATCAGGGAGCAAGACAGGTTGTTGGTTACGGATTTAAGCCGTTAGATAAATTTTTTTGCAACTTAGAATACTCATTTCTCTATAAACGCTATATTGACAAATTGGTAGTAGACCAGAATGGGATTTTAACTGATGATAAAAGAATTGACTATGTCCATACTTTCGAAACCAGTCTTTTTTTTACGCCGCAAAAAAGATGGCAGTTTAACTTAGGCCTTTTAACCACCTGGAATTTAAGTAACCAGAATTTTAATAATGAACAAAATACACCTGCCCCCGGAGATGATGTATTTACCCGGCATTATTTTGATTATATAAGCTTCGAAGTAAAACCGGCAATAACTTATTTTTATCCTTTATCCGAAGAAAAAAATCTCAGTCTCGAGCTTGCCTATCAGTTTTTGCTCAGGGATTATTCAGACCGGCAGGCGCAAGACAGCGCAGGAAACTATAAAAATGAAGACCAAACAGATTACGAACACTCTATAATCCTTAGAACAACCTATCCTTTAACCAAAAACCTTTCACTCGTCGGCCAGGGAGAATATAATATCTGCAATTCAAATATGGAGTTTGAAAACTTCTACCTTTACAGCTATAGATCCTATGCTGCCTGGGCCGGACTCGCATTTAAATATTAGTGCGGCTATATTCTTTTTTTACATCGCCGACAGATTCAACAAAATCCTTTAGTATTTCAGAAAAAGAAACTCTGGCTACCTGTCCAATAATCCCGGCCGCTTGTTTATTATCCTGAACCGAGCGTAACCTGTAAGACAGCTCTTCTATTGCTTCTATTCCAAAACGGGAGTGAAAATATTTCCAGAAGACGGCAAAATCATATCCCAGTTCTGAAAATCTTTCTTCGGGTTGGGACATAAAAATATCCGCTTTCTGATAAAAATCTTTGGAAGCAGAATAAAAATTATCATTAAACCCCGCGATTATCTCAGAATACCTCGCCAGTCCTTCCACATACCAATCTGTTCCCTGATGGGGGTTATTCGACAAATTAAGCCGGCAGGAAGAAACAAGGTTTTTATTATAATAGAACGTGATAATATGCAGCATCTCGTGCATCATTGCCCCGTTTAGATGAGAAACAAGATCAACATCTTCAGCATAGCCAAACTGCCGGGATGCCCTTTCCAGGTAAGCCCGATAGTCAGCCGGCACAGCTATTATAGCCGAATATCTATACCTTCCTTGATATCTTACTTCATAAAAAGGCGCTTTTGAAAAATCCTGCTGATTCAAAGAGTGAAAATAAAATTTATCTAACGCGCCGCGGCTGCCGATATAAATGTCTATAGTCTTATCTTCATCATAAGCATAAGTTTCGTCCGCCAGGGCAAAACTGTATCCTTCTCTGTCAAACCCGAGTTCGTTTACTATTTTTTGATATGCCCCCACAGCAGCATCCAGGACTTTTTCAGGAAACTCGTTATCGGATCCTTGTTCTTCTAAAATCTGGGAAGTAAAATGGACCTTTATTTTGGCATCATCCTTAAACCGGTATTCCCGGACATGCTCCAAGGTGGGCGCGCAACCGAAATTCAAAAGGCCGGGGTCGCAAATCACCTTTTGATTGGCTAAAACCGCTAGGCGACCGGTAAAGTTGGCTTTCGCGGGCAGGAAGGTGAGGCTTCCCCGGCTTTGATCATCAAGGATTATTTCCCATTTTTCCCGGCCCCGGCTATCCTTAATAAAATGCCTTTCCCCGCCTGAAGGTTGAACATATAACTGAAGCGTCAATTTTTGTCCGGGTAAAAATTGAAATTTTTGACTAAGCTCTTTGCTGATATAGATATTGACCGGCTGGATTTTATCTACCGAGGTAAGGTTAATTTCTATATAATCATCGTCAAAAATAGATACATCTCTATCCTTTGCCCATACACGGCTGTTAAGCCCAAAACCTATTAAACCCGCTATCAGGACAATGCAAACTAACCTATTAAACATCAAGCCCCCTTCCTTTCTAAACTGCCTGAAAAGAAGAGGGCTTGATGTAATTTATTACCTATCAACAGCTTCGGTAACTGACTACCCTTGACATTTTTGATGTCAAGGGCTCTCAAGTTTTGCGCCCTATCTTTTCAGATAGTTTGCCTTTTCGGCTGCTTCATATTCAATTGTCAACTATTATTTTTAACCGGTCTCCTATATATAGCCTTACTTATAAAATATACCCCATAACTCTTTTATAGTCAAGGGGTCAGCAGAAATGGCCGGTGAGGAGACATGATTCGCCGGGACTCTTGGAAGTGGCTGGTGTGGGGTGTGGTTCCGCCGGAACGTCCAAAATCCCCTGCGAGGATTTTGGACTCTCCAGTTTTTCTCGCTCTCCGCCTCGCCCTTCGGGCTCGGCGGATCCATGCCCGCTCGAAAAACTGAGGTCCGGCTCC
>JAYEPI010000070.1:0-3129 GCA_034723835.1 Candidatus Omnitrophota bacterium
TGAATCCTGGTATTCATTTCAATAAAGTAGTAGTTATTTTTTTTATCGACTAAAAATTCCACTGTTCCGGCACTGACATAATTAGCAACCCTGGCGCATTTAATAGCTGCCTCTCCCATTTTTTTGCGTAGTTTAGCTGTCATAACCGGAGAAGGGGATTCTTCAATTAATTTCTGATGCTTTCGCTGAATACTGCAGTCTCTTTCCCCTAAGTGGACTATATTACCGAAATTGTCGCCAAGGATTTGGATTTCGATATGGCGGGCCCCTTCAATATACTTTTCTATGTATATGTCGGCGGCCCCAAAAGCCGCTTCGGCTTCTCTCTGGGCAGTCATCAAAGAGCTAATCAGGTGACCGTCGTTATGGGCTACCCGCATTCCTTTACCGCCGCCGCCTAACCTGGCCTTGATAATCACCGGATACTTGAGCCGTCCAGCAACTTTGATCGCCTCATCTTTGGTTTTAATAACATCATTGCTTCCCGGAATTACCGGTATACCCGCCTTTTTTGCCATTTGCCTGGCAATGGTTTTGTCACCCATCAGCACTACACTTTTTGGACTGGGCCCGATAAACTTAATCCGGCAGGATTGGCAGATCTCAGCAAAGTGAGAATTTTCGGCTAAAAAACCATAGCCCGGATGTATGGCCTCTACGTCGGTAATCTCCGCAGCGCTAATAATCGCCGGGATATTAAGATAACTTTCCTGGCTTGGAGCCGGGCCGATACATACGGCCTGGCCGGCCAATCGGACATGGAGAGAGTCTTTATCCGCCCTGGAATAGACAGCCACTGTCTTTATTCCCATTTCCTTACAGGCCCTGATAATTCGCAAGGCCACTTCTCCCCTGTTGGCGATCAGTATTTTATTAAACACCAAATATCCTTTTGAGTTAAACTGTTAAACACAAATTGCTATAAATGCTGATAGCTGACACAAGGTCACAAGGACACATGTCACAAGGTCACAAGGACACATGTCACAAGGTCACAAGGACACATGTCACAAGGTCACAAGGACACATGTCACAAGGTCACAAGGACACATGTCACAAGGTCACAAGGACACATGTCACAAGGTCACAAGTAATAGCTGATAGGTCATCCCCTGCGGGGAGGCTACGCTTCGCTACGCACTAGGCAACGTTTAAATATCGTTGTTCTGGATCCTGCGGTCGAGCCGCAGGATGACGGTTAAATATCATCTTTCTAGATTCCCCGGTTAAACCGGGGGCGGAGCCTCCCCGCAGGGGATGACCTATGACCTATCAGCATTCGTGGTAATTCATATTTAAGTCTTTTCTATATTAAACAACGGCTGGCCAAATTCTACCGCTTCTCCGTTCTTAACCAGAATTTCAACAATTTTGCCTTTTACATCGGATTTTATTTCGTTCATTAACTTCATAGCCTCGATTATACAAACCACTTGATTTTCTTTTATCTCCTCACCGGCCTCAACAAACGGGTCAGCGTCAGGAGAAGGCGCCTGATAGAATGTTCCGACCATCGGAGAAATAATCTGGTAAAAATTTTCTCCGCTTTCTTTGCTTTTTTCCTTGCCATCCCTGGTTTCTACAGCCTCAGGCGGTTTCGCCGCAGGAGATTTTTCGGCTATTATTTTATCCGCTGTTTTTTTGAGGCTGATCTTTAAGCCGTCCCTTTCCAGCTCTAATTCGGTCAGGTTATTCTCATTCATCAAAGCTATCATCTCTTTTATTTCTTTTAAATTCATTTTTAGGCTCTCCCCATGTATTTAATGGTCCTGGTATCAATCTTTATAATATCCCCGGGATTGATAAACAAGGGGACCTGGACTTCCAGGCCAGTTTCTAATTTGGCTGGTTTGTATCCTCCCTGAGCCGTATTACCCTTAAACCCCGGCTCAGTGTAAGCCACTTTTAATGTTACAAAATTGGCCACTTTGATATGTATTATTTTATTGTCGCACAGCAAGGCAGTAACACGGCCGTTTTCTTTTAAAAAACCCCTGGAATCAGCAAGGAGATGATTATCGATAATTGTCTCTTCGTAGGTTTTTTCATTCAGGAAATGATAGAAATTGTCAATTTTATAACTAAACAACAGGGTTTTTTCTTCTAAATAGGCTTCTTCAAACTTTTCTTCCGACCGGAAGGTTTTATTAATTACTGCCCCGCTTTTTAAGTCCTTGAGCTTTATCCGGACAAAAGCGCCCCCCTTCCCGGGTTTTATATGCTGAAATTCCAGAATATAATAAAGGGAGTTATTGATCTTTATGACCATTCCGTTTTTAAACTGTCTTGTGCTGATCATCGCTCAACTATTGCTCTTGACAGGCTGGATAGGACCTCATGGCCCTGGCTGGTTACTAAGACCATATCTTCTATACGGATACCTCCCCATCCGGGGATGTAGACGGCTGGCTCAACAGTTATTATCATGCCTTGGGTTAATTCTGTTTTATTATTCCCGGATATCCAGGGCTGTTCATGGACTTCTCTTCCTACGCCGTGTCCTAAACCATGGATAAAATATTTCGCCAGGCCATGTCTAGCCAGGTATCCTCTTGCCGCGCTATCAATTTCGCAGGCTTTAACCCCCGGTGTTATCCGGTTTATCGCTTCGCCTTGCGCTGTTATCAACAGATTATAAATTGTCTCAAATCTTTTGCTTATTTTACCTAAAAATGCCATTCTTGTCAAGTCAGAATTATAGCCCCGCAGGCTTGTTCCCATGTCTATTAAAACCGGCTGGTTGCGCCCTATTTTCCTGCCGGTAGGACAGGCATGCGGGAGCACTGTTCGCTGCCCTGAGGCTACTATAGCCGGAAAAGAGCTTTCTTCGCCTCCCAGAGTCCTGAGAAAAAACTCTATTTTTCCGGCTATCCACTTTTCGGTTACTCCCGGCGTTATCAGGCTGGTTATAGAACTAAAAACCTCCTGGGTAATAGATATTGCTTTTTTAATAATCTTTATTTCGCTATCCTGTTTAATCATTCTTAAATCTTCAATGAGATTGGATGTTGCAATTAGCTTTACCGGCGAAAGCTCGGTTTTTAGTTTTTTGTATCCGGCGTAGCTTAGGGAACCGGCCTCAAACCCCAGGCGTTTTAATTTTAATTTATTGAAAATCTTTTTTAGCGG
>JAYEPI010000071.1:0-3113 GCA_034723835.1 Candidatus Omnitrophota bacterium
AGATTCTTTGGTTCTTTGATTTTCGTAAGTTATATTGCGAATTAGCATCGACGACTTGCCTTAACGGCAAGTTGTCGATGCCTTTTAAAAAAGATTCTTTGGTTCTTTGATTTTCGTAAGTTATATTACGAATTAGTACCGATAATTTGCCTTAACGGCAAGTTGTCGGTACCTTCTCAAAAAGATCCTTCGCTGAAGAATTTCAAAAGAGGTAACTACACATTAGGCGGTTAATCTAAGTATCGTGAAAACAGTTGCTTTTTATACGTTAGGCTGTAAAGTCAATCAGTATGAAACCCAGGCCATAAGAGAACAGTTTATCCGGGCAGGTTTTCAGGAGATAAATAATAAACAAAAAGCGGATATTTACGTTATTAACACCTGCACGGTTACGCTTAAGGCTGACCAAAAATCCAGGCAGCTAATCAGGCTTGCCCGCAGGCAAAACCCCCGGGCCGTAATAATTGTTACCGGCTGTTATGTTGAAAAAGATGAGCAGGATATAAGGAAAATCAAAGGTATTAATTTTATTGTTAAAAATAGCCGGAAAGATGAAATAATAGATTTTGTTAAACCCCGGCTCGTTAGGACTCAATCTCCGGTTTGCGATTACCAGGCATATCCCTTTTTACCGATAACTAATTTCAAAGGCCGTACCCGCGCATTTATCAAGATTCAAGATGGCTGTAATCAAGATTGTTCTTATTGTAAAGTTAGGATAGTCCGGGGAAAATCAAGAAGCCGCAGATTGGAAGATATCATTAAACAGGCCAGGCGACTAGGTAACTGCGGATTTAAAGAAATAGTATTAGTTGGTGTGCACTTAGGCGCATATGGTTTGGATCTCGAAGATGGCAGCAGGCTTGCCGATGTAATAGAATCACTGGAGAAAATCAGCAGTATTAAAAGAATCAGGATTAGCTCTATTGATCCTCTGGATATAACACCGCGGATTATTGAAAAGTTGGGGACTTCAGATAAACTTTGCCGGCACCTTCATATTTCATTGCAGAGCGGGGATGATTATATTTTACGCCGGATGAATCGTAAATATAGCGCTGATAATATCAGAAAATTGATTGGTAATATCAGGGACAAATCCAAAGACATCTGTATAGGTTTAGACGTTATAGTTGGTTTTCCCGGAGAAGGCAAAACCAACTTTGCCAATACCCTTAGTTTATTAAAACAGATAAAGCCGGGTAGGATTCATGTCTTTTCTTATAGTGAAAGGCGCGGTACTCCGGCCTGTAGGTTTTCAGGTTCGGTTTTACATAAAGAAATTAAGGATAGATGCCGGGAGTTAAAAGAATTTGCTTTAAAGGCCTCATTTCGTTATCAACGACGGTTTTTAAATTCGAAGGTCCAGGTATTAGTTGAATCCAAAAGAGACAAAGCAACCGGTCTTTTATGCGGATATACCGGTACCTATATCCGGGTATTGTTCGATGGTTCGGAGACCCTCAAAAATGATATTGTTACAATCAAAATCAGCGATATAAGCCTAAATAATGTAGTTGGCAAGGTGCCCTGACTTGACAAGGTGCTGTTTATGGGGTATACTTTTCTAAATTTTTATGAGAGTTTGTTGCCTGATGGCAATAGACTTATAACAAAATGCTTGATAATATTTTAAAATATATAAACTGGGTAGATATACTGATAATAATCTGGCTTTTCCGGAGCGCTTATGTCGGGCTTGAAACAGGGATGTGGCACCAATTGCTTGGGCTTATCGGGGTAGTTGCGGCTATATTCATTCCTTTCCGGAGTTATGCTAAATTGAGCGGGTATCTGAGCGGTAATTTTTCCTTTTCAGCTTCATTGGCTAATATTGTTTCCTTTATTTCTTTGCTGATTGCGGTAATTATTGTAATCGGATTGATCAGGAAAATATCTAAGAAATTGGTGAAAGTGGAATTTATATCTGTCCTTGAAAGTATCGGGGGCTCAATTATCGGTTTAGTTCAAGCCAGCCTGATGAGTGGTCTTATCCTGCTTGTTTTTACCTGGCTTTCGATAACCTTGAGGGGGGCTATTGTTGACAGGTCATATTTAGGCAGTCGTTTAATTAATGCTCCGGTGCTTATTTATGACGGCCTTGTAAAATTATATCCAATGGAAGAAAAAGACGAAACAAAAAACGCATTAACCGGCAAAGAGATATCGAATAACCTGGATATCAGACAATGAGACTAGAACTTATTTATAATTTAGCGGTTAAAGAGGGCATGAAAGCTGATCCCCGCGGCCGGAAATTGGTTAAAAAAAACAAAGGCCGGGTTAATCCTTACGCTGATACTAGAATTTTATATGGAAATAAAACTGCTGAAATAAAAACAATATTGGCAGGGATTGATATAGGCGGAGCTGAATTATTGCTGGCTGATAACCTGCGGCGCTCCGGAAAAAAGATCGATTTAGTCTTATCTCATCATCCTCAAGGAGCAGCCCTGGCAAGTATTCACAAGGTTATGGAAGTGCAGATAGACATTTTGCAGAGTTTTGGCATCAAAAGACAGGTAGCCGAAGAGTTACTCAATAAAAGAATAAAGGAAGTGGAAAGGAGATTTTCGGCTATAAATCATAATCGGGCTGTCGATATAGCCAGGCTGTTAGATATTCCATTTATGTGTATTCATACTCCTGCTGATAATCACGTAGTTGAATACCTTCAGTCTTTGATTGCCGGGAAAAACCCCCGGCAGGTTAAAGATATAATGAGGTTATTAAAGGCTATTCCTGAATACAGACAGGCGGCGGCCTGGGGAGCCGGCCCAAAGTTGATATTGGGCAAAACAGATAACCCGGCAGGTAAAACACTGGTTGATATGACCGGAGGGACCGAGGGCTCGAAGGAGGTGTTTGCCAGACTTTCGCAGGCAGGGGTACAGACCATAATAGCTATGCACTTAAGCGAAGAACATTATAGAAAAATTAAACCCGAACATATTAACGTTATTATCGCCGGCCATATTTCCAGTGATAATTTGGGAATTAATCTATTGCTGGATAAGTTATGCAACCGGGAAAAACTAAAGATTGTTTCCTGTTCCGGGTTTCGCAGAATAGAAAGAAAACGCGGTATTTAAATCTGAAAGCAGGTAGTTTGT
>JAYEPI010000072.1:0-3091 GCA_034723835.1 Candidatus Omnitrophota bacterium
ATTTTGGGGGTTTTGACCGGCTAACTACAATCCCGGCTTCTTTATCGCTGATTTCCAAAGGAAGATCTATTTCTTTACCCCTGCGCTTATCCAGATATTTATTATAACAATCCTGGCAAAACCAGGCAGGAATCCGATGGCCCCACCATATCTGCCGGGAAATACACCAGTCTTTAATATTATTCATCCAGTTTAAATAAACCTTTTTCCAGCGCCGGGGATAAAACCTGATCTCATCCCGGTCAACAACTCCAATAGCCGGCCGGGCCAATTCTTTCATTTTGACAAACCATTGTTCGGAAAACGACGGCTCAATCATAGTATGACAGCGGTAACAATGTCCTACCGAATGCTGATAAGGTTCAATCTTTTCTATGAAACTGCGTTCTTTTAAATCTGTCAGAAGGGCCTCCCGGCATTCAAAACGATCCATCCCCCGGTATCTCCCGGTATTAGAATTCATGGTCCCGTCAGGATTCATAATCACCATCCCCTTAAGAGAGTGCCGCAGGGAAAGTTCATAGTCATTCGGGTCATGGCAGGGTGTTACCTTAACCGCACCGGTGCCAAATTCAGGGTCAACCATTTCATCGGCAATAAGCTTTAATTCTCTATTTACAACCGGCAGTATCAATTTCCCGCCAATAAATTTCTTATACCGTTCATCTTTAGGATTAACCGCCAGGGCCATATCGCCTAACATTGTTTCCGGCCGCGTGGTAGCTACGATAATATAGTCTGCCGGTCTGCCGGTCTGCCGGTCTGCCGGTCTAAACTGGCTGACCGGACGACCGGACGACCGGACGACAGATTTAAGCGGGTACTTTATATAGTATAAGAATCCCTTTATATCCTCATATTGAACTTCTTCGTTAGAAAGAGCGGTCTGACATCTCGGGCACCAGTTAACTATAAAACTGCCCCGATAAATCAGGCCTTTATTATAAAGATGGATAAAGGCCTGCTGCACTGCCCGGCAAAGTCCTTCGTCCAGGGTAAATCTTTCTCTGGACCAATCGCATGAACATCCCAATTTTTTAAGCTGGGTTATAATGGTTCCGCCATATTCGGCCTTCCATTGCCAAACTTCTTTTAAAAATTTATCCCTTCCCACATCCTGGCGCTTTAGGTTCTTTTGAGCTAGTTTTGTTTCAACCACATTTTGGGTAGCAATACCGGCATGGTCTGTTCCCGGAAGCCAAAGCGCGGGAACTTTGTTCATTCTCTGCTGTCTAATTAAAATATCCTGTAAAATATTATTAAGGGCGTGTCCTATATGAAGGATACCGGTAATATTGGGAGGCGGAATTACTATTGTGAAAGGTTTTTTTGAGGGATTAATTTCAGGCTGAAAAAAATTTTTTTCTTCCCAGAATTTATACCATTTTTGCTCAATTTCCCCTGGTTGATAGACCTTTGAAATCTCGTTCATAAATAGTGAAATCTCTATTTCGTTTTATTCTTCAATAATTTATATTCAACCGAATCCACTAACGCCTGCCAGCTGGCTTCAATAATGTTTTCATGCACACCTACCGTTGACCAGCTATCCTCAGAATCCTGGGATTGAATAAGCACCCTTACCTTGGCTGCGGTCCCTGCCCGGGCATTTAACACCCTGACCTTAAAATCTGAAAGATGCATCCCGGCAAGGGCTGGATAGAATTTCTCCAATGCCTTTCGAAGCGCCTTATCTAATGCATTAACCGGTCCATCGCCCTCAGCAGCTGTATGTTCAAGCACCTTATTTACCTTAAGTTTTATGGTCGCCTCTGAAATCAGCTTATTGCCTTTCTTTTCAACTATTACCCGGAAACCCTCCAGCTCAAAAAACCTTTTATATTTACCCAGGGCCTTTTTCATTAAAAGATCAAATGATGCCTCGGCTGCCTCAAATTGATAACCTTGATGCTCCAGCTCTTGAAGCAGCTGCAATATCTTTTTTGTCTGGGGCGTCCCCTTTTGAAGGTCTAATTCCAATTGCTCGGCCTTTACCAAAACATTACTCTGGCCGGAAAGCTCAGAAATAAGAATCCTTCTTTTATTTCCCACCTTAGCCGGCTCAATATGTTCATAACTTAAGGGCTTTTTTATAACCGCATTAACATGAACCCCGCCCTTATGGGCAAAAGCGCTTTTGCCGACAAAGGGCTGGCTATTATCTGAAACCATATTAGCCGTCTCTGCCACAAATCTCGCTGTTTCAGTCAGGTCTTTTAACTGTTTATCGGATATACAGTCTGATCCCAATTTTAATTTTAAATTTGGAATAATCGAACACAGGTTTGCGTTACCGCAGCGCTCGCCATAGCCATTAATAGTTCCCTGTATCTGCCGGCAGCCGCATTCACAAGCAGCAATAGTATTAGCTACAGCCATCCCATTATCATTATGAGTATGGATCCCCAGCGGGATATTAATTTTTGAATTTACCTCTGTTATAATCTCCCGCAGGCGTGAAGTAATCGTGCCGCCATTAGTATCACAAAGCACTATTGTTTCACAACCGGCATCCCGGGCTGCCGATAATGTAGCAAGGGCATAACCGGGGTTGGCCTGATAACCGTCAAAAAAATGCTCAGCGTCATAAATTACTTCCAATTTCCTCCTGGACTTAAGATAAACAAGGGTATCTTTAATCATTTCCAAATTTTCTTTTAAGGTCGTGCGTAAAACATCCTTGACATGCAAGTCCCAGGTTTTCCCAAATATTGTTACTACTTTTGTCCCGGCTTTAAGTAAAGCCTTTATATTAGCATCAATGCCCGCTTTACTATGAGGCCTCCTGGTACTGCCAAAGGCTGTTATCTTAGAATTTTTTAAATGGATTTTTTTAATCTGAGAAAAGAATTGCATGTCCTTTGGGTTTGAACCGGGCCAACCGCCTTCGATATAATGAATACCTATTAAATCCAGCTTCCTGGCAATATTTATCTTATCCTGAACTGAAAAAGATATCCCTTCTCCCTGGGAACCGTCTCTTAATGTGGTATCGTACAGCTTAATTTTGGCCATTGTAGCTCTCCTTACCCTTGTTCGTCATTGCGAGGGAGTTTCGCCACCGAAGGTGGCGGAACGACCGAAGCAATCT
>JAYEPI010000073.1:0-3037 GCA_034723835.1 Candidatus Omnitrophota bacterium
AATACGATTTTATACTTGTGACCTTGTGACCTTGTGACCTTGTGACCTTGTGACCTTGTGACCTTGTGACCTTGTGACCTTGTGACCTTGTGACTTTGTGACCTTGTGACCTTGTGACCTTGTGACTTTGTGACCTTGTGACCTTGTGACCTTGTATTGACAAACCTTTTTTAAAATGTTATAGTAAGTTATCGCAGTAAGCAGTAATTTCATATTTAAGAAAGGTCCTCAAATGAACTTAGAAGAAAAATGGGATAGGGCTGTCAAAAAAACCGAGATTATCAGGGCGCGTTTAAGCAATTTATTAACCCTTGAAAGAACAAGCCTGCCCTATATATTTTTAGCCGAATCTTCCGTAAATATCGGCGACACAGTGGTTAGAAAGGGCAGGGTCCTGGCCCACAAGCCCCTGATAGTCCTGCCGCAAAACTTTCCCCAGTTTGAAGGCTTTGAATTTGAAAAAGACTATGAGACAAACGAAGACATGGTAAGGTCTTTGCTCCTTATGAGGGGAATAAGCTTTCCATCTTTAAAATACAATAATGAAATTTCTACGATCGAGGTGCACGAACAGCCTTTGGTGAAAGCAATAAAACATTTTTCTCTGCGGTTGGAGAAAAAAGAAGACATACGCCGCGGATTAATCATCGGCCCGGAAGACACCTGGCAGTTTTCTCTTTTGATCTACGTAAGTTTGCTGATAACCAGATCTGCCTCTAATGACATAAATAAGCTACTGGAAGACTTCAGGAAAAAGATGGGCCTGGATTAAATAATGACAGCTTTTAAAAATGAGTTTTCCTGGTCAAAATCCAGAGACGAAATATTCCGGGAATGCCGCAGAAAATACTATTATAGTAAATATGGTTTCTGGGAAGGATGGAATTTCAATGCCGATCCCGGCATCAGGGAAATTTATATCCTGAAACAGCTTAAATCCCGCTATATGTGGAAAGGGGAGGTAGTCCACTATATAGTCAGCGAAACCATAAAAGACTTAGAGGCTGAGAGATATTATCCATTAAATCATTACTTGGATTTATTAACGGCAAGGATGAGGAACGATTTCCGGATGTCGGCTAACAGGTATTACCGGGAAAACCCAAAAAAGACAACCGGTTTGTTTGAGCATGAGTATAATATTGACGTAGCGAAAGAAGAGTGGGTTAAGTTATCTGAATCTGCCCGGGACTGCCTGAAAAACTTCTTTGCCGACCCGTTTTACGCCAGGCTTAGAGATAAAGATTCCACCCGGGTCCTTCAGAACGAGAAAACCCAAAAGTTCACCTTTGAGGGCACAACCATCTGGGTCAAATTAGACCTGGTTATCAAAGACAATTCCGGCATTACCATAATTGACTGGAAAACCGGACGGTTTCCGGATAATGATTTTTCTATCCAGTTGGGATGCTATAGCTTATATGCCATGCAGCAGTGGAATCTAAGCCTTAAAGATTTATCGGCCGTCGAATTTAATCTCGGCAGTTTAAAAAATATCATTCACGAAATAGACGAAGATAAATTAAACCACGTAAAATCCTATATGAAAAAATCGATAATCAGCATGAAAAAACTGCTTTATGACCCTTTAAAAAACCTTGCCCGAAAAGACGATTTTGCCTGTACGGATAATGAAAAGGCCTGCCGAATGTGTAATTTTAAAAAGGTTTGTAAAACAAATACCGGCTATAAACTATAGGAGGTAACCCATGAAGTACACAGGCTTGGAGAAAAGAAACTACAGAAGAATAAGGCATAGTTTCATATTTAGTTTTCGAATTTATCCGGAATCAAGATCCAAACAAACTCACGACTGGGATATGGGAACCATAGAAAATTTAAGCGCCGGGGGCCTGTTTTTCAAACATTATAAAAACTTACAGGTCGGGACGATCCTGGAATTTAAAATCACTTTACCTTTTCTTACAAACCGAACCTGCTGCCTGGGAATGGTAAACCGTATTGAACAAAAAGCTCCTCATCAGATTTACGGCACTGCTGTCCAGTTTATAGAAATAGAAAACGAGGATAAAGATGCTATAAAAAAGTCTGCCAACGACTACTATTATAAAAAGGGGCTTTCCGATTGAGACAACAACCCTTTTTTAATAAAAAATTCAAAATTATCTTTCCCGCCTTTTTAATTTTAGTGCCTGCCTTATTAATAACCTTAAGTTCGAACTCCAATGCAAAATTTAACGAGGTCTATCTCATCAAAATAAATGATGATACGATAAATCCGGTTACCGCTGATTATATTATAAATTCCATTGACAAGGCCGGCCAGGTAAATGCCGAATGCCTGATAATCGAATTAGATACACCCGGCGGTTTATTATCATCTACCCGGCTGATAGTAAAAAAAATAAGCCAGGCAAAAATACCGGTTGTTGTCTATGTTTATCCGGCCGGCTCAAGAGCGGGCTCAGCCGGGGTATTTATTACTTACGCCAGCCATATCGCGGCTATGGCGCCGGCTACCAATATCGGAGCGGCCCATCCGGTTAAGATGGGAGGAGGGGGAAGGTCTCTCTGGGATGCGCTGAGAGATTTGATAGACTCATTCTCCAACCAGGAGAAACAAACCCGGCAAAAAGAGTCATCTGAATCTGATGTAATGGCTGATAAGGTCTTACAGGACAGCCTTGCCTTTATAAGAGCGCTGGCTGAAGAAAGAAACCGCAACTCTTCCTGGGCCGAAAAAAGCGTAGTTGAAAGCGCATCTATAACTGCTGAGGAAGCGCGTAAAATCGGGGTTATTGAAATAATTGCAAAGGATGAATTAGAATTACTGCGGCAATTAAACGAAAGAACAGTAAAAATTGGCGGCAAAACAAAAACCCTTAATACCCGGGGAGCAGTAATAAACTATATTACTATGACTCCCCGGGAGCGCATTTTAAATGTATTAGCTAATCCCAATATAGCCTATATACTAATGATCTTAGGGTTTTACGGCCTATTCTTTGAAATAACCCATCCTGGTATAGGATTTCCGGGAATTGCCGGTACAATATGTTTAATTTTAGCCTTTTTT
>JAYEPI010000074.1:0-6162 GCA_034723835.1 Candidatus Omnitrophota bacterium
TGTTAAAAAACTGCGCAGGGCCGGGTTAGTGCCGGCTGTTTGTTACGGACGGGGCGAAAAAACGATCAATATTAGGTTGAGTTTACATGAGCTGAGGAAGATTCTTCATACAGCTAGCGGAGAAAACGTGATCATTGATTTGAAAATCGCCGGTAAAAAAACTAAGACTAAAACAGTAATTATAAAAGAAGTATATCATGATCCGGTAAAGGATAATATCCTCCATGTAGACTTTCAGCATATATCACTTACCAAGGAAATTAAAGTCAAAGTCCCCATTCATACCAAAGGTGAATCGCCCGGTGTTAAAGAAGGCGGGATACTGGAACATATTTTATGGGAAATAGAAATAGAGTGTCTTCCGACCCAGATTCCGGAGAAAATAGATGTTGATGTTTCTAAACTAACTATCGGAGATTCCGTTTGCCTCAAGGACATTTTGTTGCCGGAAGGGATAAAGGTTATTCAAAATACCGAAGATTTGATAGTTCAAGTGGTTGCGCCTAAGGCCGAAGTAGTCGAGGAAGTTGCTCCTGAAAAAGAAGTAACTGAGCCCGAGGTTATTAAGAAAGAGAGGAAAGAGGAAGTTCCCAAGGAAGACGAAGAGGAAGAGGCTAAGACTAAAGAGTCTCCGAAGCCGAAAGAAAAACCCCATAAAGAGTAAGTAAATTGTTAAATTGTCAAACTGTTAAATTGTTAAGCTGGGGAGTTGTTTCCTAATTTTCGAAACAAAAATTTTCTTATAGCAAGTTAGCAATATAACCAAAATAAGCAATTTAACAGTTTATAAGGTATTATGAAGTTAATTATTGGATTGGGTAATCCGGGATTAAAATATCGTTGGACAAAGCACAATCTGGGATTTTGGGTTGTTGACCGGCTGGCAAAAAAAAATCAAATTTCTCTTGGCAAAAAAAAATTCAGGTCTGCTTTTGGAAATGGCCTTATCGGAAGAAACAAAATAATTATATTGAAACCGTTGAGTTATATGAACTTAAGCGGCAGGCCGGTTAAGGATTTTCTCAGTTGGTTTAACTTAAGATTTCAGGATGTGGTTATTATCTGCGATGATTTAAATTTAGACCTCGGCCGGATTCGAATTCGCCGTGCCGGCGGCCCCGGTGGGCACAAGGGTTTGAAATCAATCATTGACCATTTAAATACCCGGCAGTTTACCAGGTTAAGAATAGGTATAGCTAAAGGATGTATGAAGGGAGATATGATGCCCTATGTATTGAGTAAATTTGAGAAAAAAGATAAAATCATAATTAAGCAGGCAGTAGATAAAGCAGCCGAGGCAGCCGAGATTATTATTAGTGAAGGCATAACTGCGGCGATGAATAGGTTTAATCAGGCATAATCTATGGTTATGTTTATATTAGGGGGTGAGCTATGATTAAGATGGGAGATGTAGAAAAGATAATATTGGAATTAGCCCTGAACGAAAATCCCAAACAGAAAGAAGAGCTTGCCGGGAAGATTTTTGAGATTAGCCGGCAGGCCGGGGTTTATCCGGCAAGTATAAACCGGATTTATCAGGTCAGGGGCAGGTCTGAGATCAAAGGCGGATTCACAGTTCCGGCAATAAATTTAAGGACATTAACCTATGATTTGGCCAGGGCAATATTCAGAGTAGCCAAAAAGAAGTCTGCCGGAACATTTATATTTGAAATAGCCAGGACAGAGATGGGTTATACCAATCAGTCCCCGATGGAATATGTTGCTTTTTGTTTAGGGGCCGCTATTAGTGAAGGATTTTCAGGACCGGTATTTATTCAAGGAGACCACTTCCAGGTTAAGCAGGATAGATATAGCCAGGACAGGAAGAAAGAAATGGAGGGGATTAAATCTTTAATCCGGGATGCAGTTAAGGCCGGATTTTATAATATTGATATTGATTCTTCTACATTGGTAGATTTGTCCAAACCGACCGTTAAGGAACAACAAAGGCTTAACTATGAAGTATGTGCTGAACTAACAAGGCTTATTCGTGATATCCAGCCCCAGGGAATTGAGGTTTCAGTGGGGGGTGAAATAGGCGAGATAGGAGGAAAAAATTCTACACCCGAAGAACTGCGGGCATTTATAGAAGGCTACAAAGAAACTTTGGGAGAAGACAATGTCGGAATTAGCAAAATAAGTGTTCAGACCGGAACTGCCCACGGAGGTGTGGTGCTTCCCGATGGTACCATAGCCAAGGTCAAATTGGACTTTGATACATTAATGGAGTTATCTAAGCTGGCCAGGGTTGAATTCGGGCTTGCCGGTGCGGTCCAGCACGGTGCGTCCACTTTACCCCGGGAAGCCTTTAATAAATTTCCCGAGACAGAAACCGCTGAAGTGCATTTGGCTACTCAGTTTCAGAATATAATTTATGAGAGCAAACATTTTCCTTCGGAGTTAAGAAATAAAATCTATGATTGGATAAAGAGGGAAAAGACAGATGAGAGGAAGAAGGACCAGACAGAAGAACAATTTATCTATAAGACGAGAAAAAAGGCCTTGGGGCCTTTTAAAAAAGACATTCTCAGTTTGCCTGTCGAGGTACGCCGGTTAATCACCGAAGAAGTTGAGGCAGAATTTGAATTTTTATTTGATAAACTTAATGTTGTAAATACAAAGGATTTAATCGCTAAATACTATTAGCATTACGCACGACGCATAACGAATTAGGTTTTCTTAAGCGCTATAATCCCAATACCGGCGAAGATAATGTTGGCCAGCCAGGCACTGAGCAGGGGGGGTAAAAGTCCGCCTTTTCCCAGGGCAACACTAATAGCCATAGTAGTATAGTAGAGAAATCCCACTGCCATGCTCACGCCTAATCCCATTAGCAGTCCGCCTCTGGCCTTAATAGCTAATGCCAGGGGGATGCCAATCAGGATTATAATAAGATTTACAAATGAGAAGGATATTTTACAGTATAAATCAATTAGTAATCTTTTCGTTCTTTCTTTTCCTACCCATTTGAATTTATTAATATTGTGCCTTAGTTCCCGGTAACTCAAAAACATTGGGTCGGTTTGTTGTTTTTGAAGATCTTCCGGCCGTTCTCTAATGTCTAAAACTTTTTCTGCGTAGTTTAAAGGGGCTCCAATAATATTGCCGTCATTATCTAAATTATAGATGGTTATGTTATAAAATCTCCAATTTTTACCTTCCCATTTTGCCTGGTTGGCGATAATCTTGGAAATGATCATTCCTGTTTTATCCTGTTCTAAAATGATTATGCCGGAAAGTTCCTTCCTTTTAATATCGTAGTTTTTTATATAGATAAGACGATTAGGAATTCCATAAGCAGTAACGTCAGTCAATAGGTTTTCCTTTTTAGGGCCTCTTTTCATTTCTTCTTGTTTTATCGATGCAGTAATAGCCGAACTCTTCGGAACTATCTTGTCGGCAATTACAAAACTTAACAGACTTAAGATAAGCCCGGTAATAATAAACGGATTTATTATCCGGAATATACTAATTCCATTTGTCCTCATGGCGGTTATTTCGTTATGCCGGTTCAATGTCCCTAAGGTATAGATAGTAGAAAGCAGAAGGGCTATCGGGGTGGTCTGGATAAATATAATCGGAATAAAGGCCAGGTAATAACGGCCGAGGATAACCAATTCAATCTGTTCCCTTAATATCTCGTCTAAATGGTCAAAAATATCAATGATCACATAAAGGACGATAAAGATTAAAATACAATAAAGAAACGGCAGGATGAATTGTTTTATAAGATATCGGTCTAATATTCGCATAATATTTTAAATTTTCATTGATAATCTTGTATTTATATACTAATTAACACAAATTGCACACGAATTTTGGGAATGGGTGCAAACAGACGATTTTACCTGTAATTGTAAACTGTAAACTGTAAACCGTAAACTAATATTTTTTGTGGAGCTTGCTGTTTACTTTTCCACCGCCAGACAAAAAAGCGCTATCCCGGTTACCCCGATTAAGATATCCGGGAACCACATACATAAAGCGGGGTTAAAATTTGTTTTCATCGCAAGGGCCTCGGCAGTCATAAGCAGCAAATAATATACGACAATAACTCCCAGGCTAAGGCCAAAGCCTATCGATTTTTCTCCTCTCCCGGCAAGCAGAGCAAGAGGAATGCCGATCAAGATAAATACAAAACTGGCAAAGGATAAAGAAATTTTTTTGTGAATTTCTTTTACCAGAGGAGCTGTATTTATCCGGGAACGGCTTAATTTTTTAATTTCATCAAGCAATTCATGGATAGTCATGTCCTTTGGTTTTTTTTGGATGTCCTTTTTTTCTAATTGAGAAGCAAGATCTAAGGTCAGGTAATAGGTTTTAAAATTGAGCTTATAGAGATTATCCGGATTTTTGAGATTTGTTTCGTCGCTGGATCCGTTTATCAGCTTGAGGGCTACTATGTTTTTTTCGGACATCGGGATGAATTCTCCACTTTCAGCAGTAATAGTCCGGGTAGGCCTTCCTTTCTGAGGCTGGTAAATTCTGATATTTTTTAATTTGTTACCCGTTATCTTATGGATAAAAATAATATATCCTTTAAATGTTTTAATAAAGGTTCCTTCTTCCAGGCAGGCGGTAGGTTTTTTAGTGCCTATTTCAGCAAGCAGTTTACGGGTAGCAAAGTGGGCCCGGGGTATAATCTGGTCATTTAACATAACCGAAAACAGGCTCAGGATAAGCCCCAGTGTAATGGCCGGCACAAAAATGCCGGAAAGGTTAAAACCTATGGCCTTAAGGGCGGTAATTTCATTGTCTGAACAAAGCCGGCCAAAGGCAAGAAGGGTTCCGGTCAATACGGCCATTGGTATAGTATAGTTGAGAAGATACGGCAGAAGATACAAAAATAATCTTCCGACATAACCAACGGCTATTCCTTTAGTTATGACCAGTTCGGCCAGCTTGACGATATTTCCTATAAATAAGACAAAGGTAAAGATCAAAAGGGACAGTATAAATGAAATGATTAATTCCTTTAATATATAACTGCGAAGTATCTTCATTGTTATTTAATTTCCCCGGGCTAATGTCAGAATCCGTACGGTTTGGGCCCCGGCTTTTAATAATGTCTTTGAACACTCATTTACAGTTGCTCCAGTAGTGAATACATCATCTATTAGCAATACCCGTTTTTTTAAAAATGGGTTATTTTTAACACTAAATGCCGCCCGGACATTTAATAACCGCTCATGCCTTGAAAGGCCGGTTTGGGAAAGAGTATACCTGGTCCTATAGAGGTTGTTTAAGGAAACAGGGATATTAAACCTTTCACTTATCCGGATAGCAAGTTCTGCCGATTGATTAAACCCCCTTTCTCTTAACTTTGCGCTGTAAAGAGGCGCAGGGGTAATGAAATCTATGGTTTTCAGTTCCGGATAATTAGCTATAAAGCTATTCATTAATTCTCCCAGGGGCCTGGCTATAAACGATTTTTTGCTGTATTTTAAAAGATGAATGCATTCCTTCAAAATCCCTTCGTATTTGCCGACCGACCATATCTTATTAAAGAAATACTCATCGCAGACGCTTGAATTTCTGCAGTATTTTTTGACTTTATTCCAGCAGTTTTCACATAGATAGCGTGTATTTGCCGGATCTAATTTTACCTTACAAATTTGGCAATGCAGGGGATAGATTAAGTTAATAAATCCTTTAAAGGCCGATGGTACTGAAAACATAAATTATACTATACTATTCTAACCCGAAAATGTCAAACGTCTTTTATCTTGAAGTTATTACGGTAAAGTGCTATTATACAAGCAGTATGAATTATATCTGCAGGTTATACGAAAATTATAAATTTTCGTATTGAGTTTATCCCGATAGCAAAACGCTGCGAAAATTTATTCTAAATTTTCTTGCAGCTATCGGGATTAATTCGTCCCGAAGCTTCGGGACTCATTAAGGGGGTTAAATATGTTACGGGGCACAGAAGATTATATAGGTATTGTAGGAGAAGAGGTCATATCCTCAATTTACAAAAAGGCAAGCAGTCTTTATAACAAACGCGTAATAAATATCAATTCTACGTTTTTAGGCGGGGGAGTTGCGGAGATATTAAGCCGGTTTATCCCGCTGATGAACGATGTCGGCGCAGATACCGACTGGGGAATAGTTCACGGTAATCCCGCCTTTTTCGATATAACCAAAAAGTTTCATAAC
>JAYEPI010000074.1:6172-11898 GCA_034723835.1 Candidatus Omnitrophota bacterium
AGATAAAAAAGAAGATTTATCTGGATATTAACGAAGAATTTGCCGGATATACTTATTTAAACTACGATTGTGTAGTAATTCATGATCCCCAGCCCCTGCCGCTGATAAAATTTTACAAGAAGCACCAGCCCTGGATCTGGAGATGCCATATAGATTTGTCAGAACCCAATAAGGAATTATGGAATTTTCTTAAAGGGTTTATGCTTAAGTATGACGTTATTATTCTTTCAAGCGAAAAATTTAAAAAAAAGGAATTGCCTGTTGAACAAAGAGTGATACAGCCGGCAATTGACCCGCTTTCTTTAAAAAACAGAGAACTTTCCCAGAAGGATATTTTAAAATACGTGCTGAAGGCGGGAATTCCGGTTGATAAACCGATAGTTACCCAGGTTTCCAGGATGGATCCCTGGAAGGATCCCGAAGGAGTCCTGGAAGTATATAATCGTATAAAAGAAAAGGTAGATTGCAGGCTGGTTTATTGCTATAACCTGGCCACTGACGATCCGCAGGGCATAGAAATATATTCGAAGGTTCGCAATAAAGCTAAAAAATTGATAGAAAAAGGAGATGTAATATTTGTTATTGGCAATAATGACATTTTGGTCAACGCTATTCAAAGGTTTTCTACTGTAATTATTCAGAAGTCCATTAAAGAGGGGTTTGGCCTCAGTGTAACCGAAGCCCTCTGGAAAGCAAAACCTGTTGTGGCCAGTAATGCCGGAGGCATACCCTGTCAAATTAAGGACGGACTGACTGGCTTCTTAGTTGACCCTTATGACATTAAAGGAACTGCCGATAAAATTATAAAGCTTCTTCAGGATCCTTCGCTTGCCCGGGAAGTAGGCAAGAAGGCCAAAGAGCATGTCAGGAAGAATTTTCTGATAACCCGGTTAATTTCAGACCATCTGGATTTGATTACCGATATATTAAACGCAAATTCAGGCGGTTTTTTTAAATGGAGAAAATAAATTAAGGACACATCCTTAATTATGAAGCTTGACAAAGGTTTTGTTATGGTATAAACTATAACTTGTAAGTTATAGTTTATAACTTACAATTACAATTAGCGTTAATTTAGTCAAAAAGAGATAAGAGATGAATAATCATGGTTAAGAAATTGTTTAAGATCGGTGAAGTAATGGAATATTCGGGCCTGACCAGGCAGGTCATCCATAACTATACCCAATTAGAATTAATCTGTGAGGACAGACGCACGCCCTCCGGACATCGGCTCTACGAAGAAGAGGTATTTGAGCGGATTAAAAAGATAAAAGAGCTCCGGTCTAAAGGTAAAACACTTTTAGAAATTAAGAAGACGCTTAACAGGCGGAAATAATATGTACGAGGAATATTGGAAATTACAAGAGAAACCATTTGAAAATACGCCCGACCCGCATTTTCTCTATTATTCCCAGAGGCACGAAGAGGCCCTTTCAAGAATGCTTTATGCTATCAGGGAGCGGAAAGGGGCAGCTGTCTTAACCGGTGAATATGGAAGCGGAAAGACCCTTTTAAGCAGGGTCCTTTTGGAAGAGCTCTCAAATGAGAAATATCAATCAGCCCTTATCTTTAATCCGCGGCTGCCGCCTTTAGAACTCATAAAAGAAATTATCTATCAATTAGGCCGGGATGTATCATCTTTATCCAGCAAGACCGGCTTACTGCACTCTCTTAATGAAATTTTATATAAAAACAGGGATGATAATAAAAATACAGTAATAGTTGTTGATGAAGCCCAGGCTATCGGCGAAGAAGGCACTTTTGAAGAGTTGAGACTGCTTTTAAATTTTCAGTTAAATGACAATTTTCTCCTTTCCCTTATTCTTTTAGGCCAGCCCGAACTAAAGAAGAAGGTAGAGGAGATGCCTCAATTAAGACAAAGATTGGCTGTGAGGTATCATTTAAAGGCCCTTACGGGAAAAGAGACAGAAGAATATATTAAACACCGTGTAGCGGTAGCTGGAGCGAAGAAACAGATTTTCTCCGAAGACGCCCTTAAGAAAATATATTATTTCTCAGCAGGCATCCCCCGGAGAATAAACAATATATGCGATATGGCCCTGATGGTGGGCTGCGGAGAAGAGCAAGATATAATTGATAAAAACATAATAGAAGAAGTAGCTGATGATTTAGAAGAGACGCCGGTTGAGATTGAGGAAAAAGTGGGGAGCATGAGTAATGGTTAGGATGTCGGATATCTTAAAAAGAGCCAGGGAAAGAAAAGAGAGGGAGCAAAGGGAGAAAGAGAAGAGGTCTTCTCTTGAGCCCGGACAGCCGGAGACGGCGTCCTCATTGCCTCCATCTTCTCCATTGCCGCAATCGCCTGAACAAAAAATTCCGCCGGCACCACAGCCGGCAGAGCCCGAAGAAGTAAAGACCCCTGCCGGAGAAGAACCCGGCCCTGTTGAGAAAAAAAAGGAGCAAAAAGAAGAAAAAACCAAAACTTCTGAGGTCAGAATTTCACCCCTGATAATAAAAAGACCCCGGCTGCTTTCGGATGAAGAAGCCGAAAAGGTATATGACCAGGCCCTATTCTTAATGCAGGAGATGTTAAGAAAAAATATAGATTATAAGTCTATAGATGTTAAACGGATTGCTGCGCAGGTAGAAAAAATAGTTGACCAGTTGAACTTAGGCAATGAAGAATTGCTGAAATTAGTTTTTATCAAAGATTTCAGAAATGAGAATTATCTCTCTTACCATTCAATAAATGTCTGTATATGGTCTATTGAAGTAGGCATGGGCCTGGCTTATGATAAAACCAGATTAGTAGAGCTGGGAATTTGCGCTCTTCTTCATGATATGGGGATGCCGGAATATCTTGATTTAGCTAATCAACCCAGGAAATTAACTGTTGAAGAATATAACGAAATTAAAAATCACCCTGTAAAGGGTTCAGAGATTTTGGAAAAGATTAAGAATTTAGAAAAAATTGCCCTTTATGTTGCCCATCAGGAGCATGAGCGTGTAGATGGTTCGGGTTATCCCCAGGGCCTAAAGGAAGAATCAATCACTGAATATGCCAAGATAATAGGCCTGGTGGATACATATGAGGCAATGACGCATCCGCGCTCATACCGGGATGGATTTTTACCGTTAGAAACGATGCAAAAAATTCTGGCTAAAAAAGATACCTTTGGATATAGATTAATGAAGGTTTTAATAGAAAAGGTGGGCATCTTTCCTGTGGGAAGTTATGTTGAGTTAAGCACCAAAGAGATAGCTCAGGTCATAAAGCTTAATCATACGGCTTCCCTGCGTCCTGTGGTTAAGATAATATATGAGGCGGATAGCCAGGCGCCAAAAGAGACAAGGATTGTTGATTTAACAGCCTCCTCCACCGTTTATATCAAAAAAGGATTAAGAAAAAGTGAGCTGGGAACCCTTCGGGCTGTTTGAAGTATGAAAAAATAATGAAAAAACTAGAAGTAATGTATTCAGTAACAGGGTTTATAGATGAAGATATGGAATGGCTTAGTTTTACGCCTGCCCGGCGGATTTTAGAAACGACTAAATTATGGAAATTTTATGTTGCCTTAGGAGGAAGCCTTGACCCCGAACCCGATTCTCAAAGTCCTTTTTATTTTAAAGAAATACCGCGTTAAATGTTTATTAATTGGCGGGCAAGCCTGCATTATTTATGGCGCTGCCGAATTTAGCCGGGACTCCGATTTTATCATATTAAGTACAGATAAGAATCTCAAATGTTTACAGGAAGCGTTAGGGGCCTTAAATGCAAAGCTTATTTATGTCCCGCCGCTTGAAGCGGGCTATTTAAAACGGGGTCACGCCTGCCATTTTCGATGTGCCGCAAAAGATGTGGAGGGTCTGCGCATAGATGTAATATCTAAATTGAGGGGGTGTGAAACATTCAATAAACTGTGGGAGCGCAAAAAAACAGTATCATTAAAAAGTGGTAGAACCATAGACGTTATCGGGCTTAAGGACCTTATCCAGAGTAAAAAGACTCAGCGGGATAAGGATTGGTTGATGCTTAAACGGCTGGTGGAAAATGATATTATTTTAAATAAATATAATCCGGCAAACGATCGTGTGAAATGGTGGTTTCGAGAATGTAGAGATGCGGGTATTCTGATCAAATTGGCGGAAGAATATTCTAGAATAGCCAAGGTTTGCGTTAGGAAGAGACCTCTTCTGTCTTTGGCCGTTATTTCAGATATAGAGAAGCTCAATTTACAGCTTCATGACGAAGAGATGTTAGAGCGTCAAAAGGACATAGAATATTGGACGCCATTAAAAAAAGAATTGGAAATACTGCGTTCCAATTATGTTAAAAAAGGATTAAGGAAAAGTGAATTATCTAGATAGATGTTATCGGAAAGACCCCGATATAGTTTCCAGAAAAATTGCTGATGAGTATATTTTAGTCCCTATCAGGCACAATGTAGGGGATTTGGAGAGTATCTATACATTAAACGAGGTATCTGCTAGAATTTGGGAACTTATAGATGGGAAAAGAAATATCGGCAAGATAAAGGATATGATTGTTGAGGAGTTTGAGGTGAGTCCAGAAGAGGCAGAGAAAGATATAAGCAAATTATTGCAGAAGTTAGAGGAGATTAAGGGGATAAAAGAGGTTTAGAATGGAATGCCCACACATACCGATAATTCCCTACCACAAATTTAGTGAACGCATTCATAATAAAGCAGTGTCCGAAAGAATTCCTCTTGGGGGAGTAATTGAACCAACCTTACGCTGCAATCTAAAGTGTGCTCACTGTTATGTTGCCTATGATCCGATGGCAAAGGAAATGACCTATGAAGAAATATGTCACATCTTAGATGAAATTACGGAGGCGGGATGTCTTTGGCTCTTACTTACTGGAGGTGAGCCGCTTGTACGGGATGATTTTATAGATATTTATACTTACGCAAAGAAGAAAGGGTTAATTATTACCCTTTTTACTAATGGAACCTTGATCACCCCCCAGATAGCCGACTATTTGAAGGAATGGCCCCCTTTTTCTGTTGAGATAACCCTTTATGGAATAACTAAGGAAACCTATGAAAAGGTAAGCGGTGTTCCAGGTTCCTTACAACGTTGCCAGAAAGGAATTAATCTACTTTTGGAAAGAAAGATTCCGCTTACATTAAAGACTATGGTTATGACTCTGAATAAACATGAACTGTGGGATATAAAAAAATATGTAGAGGATTTAGGGTTAGAATTTACATTCGATGCTATCCTTAATCCAAAACTGGATGGCTCCAGGCAACCCTGTCGCTTAAGAATTACCCCTGAAGAAGTGGTCAAGTTGGATCTGGCTGATAAAAATCGGATTAAAGCATACAAAGAACTTTGCGAAAATTTTTGGGGTCCCCCCGGTACAGATAAACTTTACGCTTGCGGCGGTGGACTTATCTCTTTCCATATAGACCCTTATACTAATCTGAGCTTATGCATATTGTCCCGCTCCCCAAATTATAATATTCGTAAGGGATCTTTTCAGGAAGGATGGTACGATTTTATTCCCAGGGTGCGGGCACAGAAACTTAAAGGCGAATATAGATGTGCTGAGTGCGAGCTTTATTCATTATGTGGCCAATGCCCGGGCTGGGCCCAGTTAGAGAACGGCGATCCAGAGTCACCAGTAGAATATCTTTGCCAGATCGCTTATCTGCGAGCCGAGACATTGGGATTAAAAGCGAAATCACAAATTAAAAGGGAAGAAATAACGGTGTTTAACAGGAGGTGACTTAAGATG
>JAYEPI010000075.1:0-11867 GCA_034723835.1 Candidatus Omnitrophota bacterium
CATCCCCGGGTACTTGCAAATCCTTTTGTTTTTCAGAAAGAAAAAACCTTAAACCAAAAATATTCCTTTGACAGTTTTGTGGTGGGCTCTGGTAACCGTTTTGCCCACGCTGCCTCTTTAGCTGTGGCCCAATCACCAGCCAGGGCTTATAATCCTTTATTTATTTATGGGAGTGTCGGGTTAGGCAAAACCCATCTTTTACAAGCCATTGCCGGCTGGACAGCAAAAAAAGAACAGGGTATGAGAGTGTGTTACATTTCCAGCGAGCGGTTTACCAACCAGCTAATCACCGCTATCCAAAACAGGACAACCTTGAAGTTCCGCCAAAAATACAGAACTGTGGATGTTCTTTTAATAGACGACATCCATTTTATTGCCGGTAAAGAAAGCACCCAGGAAGAGTTTTTTCATACATTCAACACCCTCTATGACGCGCATAAACAAATAGTTCTTTCCAGCGACCGGCCACCAAAAGAAATACCCGGCTTAGAAGAAAGGCTGGTCTCCAGGTTTGAGTGGGGCCTAATAACAGATATACAACCTCCGGATCTCGAGACACGAATTGCTATTTTAAAAAAGAAGCTTGAAAGAGAGAGGGTGGCTGTCCCTGACGACGTTATTTTTTTTATAGCCAGTAAAATTAAATCAAATATCCGGGAATTAGAAGGGGCATTAATCAGGGTGGTCGCTTATGCCTCATTGGTGGGGGGAAAGCTTAATATAGAATTAACCCAGGAGGTATTAAAAGACAGCCTTAATGAAGAGGTTAAAAAAATTACCATAGAATTAATTCAAAAAAAAGTCGCGGAGTATTTTGATGTCAGAATATCTGATATGCGGGCTAAAAAAAGAAGCAGGGTTGTTGTTTATCCGCGTCAAATAGCTATGTATCTTGTGAGGGAATTAACCGAGCATTCCCTGCCTGAAATAGGGGAATTTTTTGGGGGTAGGGACCACACCACTATTTTATATGCTTATAATAAAATAAAAATGGATTTAAAAGACAACCAAAAATTAACAAACTTATTAGATATGTTGGTTGATAATATAAAAAAGTAACCCTGTGGATAAATTAAAAAGTTATCTACTGGTTTTTTGAATATTATTTAGTTTATTTATATATATTTAAGTGGTTATCCACATATTCACAACAAACTATTACGACTGCGACTAAATTTTAGAAATAAATAATAGTAATAATAGTATTAAGGGGGTTGTTGATGAAAATAAAAGCGCACAAAGAGACATTATTAAAAAACATTCAAGGAGTATCTAATGTGGTAAGCGCCAAAACCACTTTGCCGATTTTGTCAAATATTTTAATAGAAGCAAAAAAAGGCAGGACCTGTATGGTCGGCACCGACTTAGAGATAACCATTTCCTGTATTACACAAACCGAGGTTTTAGAAGAGGGTGGAATTACTGTGCCGGCTAAAAAAATAAACGATATTATAAGAGAGCTGCCCGAGGAGGAGGTGGTAATTTCAACCCAAAAAAACAACAGTATTGTAATCACCTGCGGAAAATCATTTTTTAAAATAATGGGACTGCCTCAAAAAGATTTTCCAGAAATACCAAAAATAGAAACAAAAAAACCTTTAATCATAAAACAACAGGTATTAAAAGTGTTATTAGATAGAACAGGGTTTGCTGTTTCCCGCGATGAAACAAGATATGTTTTAAGCGGGACATTGTTTGTTTTAAAGAACAACCAACTTCGGCTGGTGAGCACTGACGGCAGAAGACTGGCTTTGGTCCAGAAAAATATTTCCAATCCCGACAACCTGGAAAAAGAAGTAATTATACCCACCAAAACCACCATCGAGCTTAACCGGGCGCTAAAAGAAGAAGGAGAGGTAAAAATATTTTTTAGCCAAAACCAAATGGTTTTTGAAATCGACAACACAACTATTATTTCAAGATTAATAGAGGGGCATTTCCCTGCTTATGAGCAGATAATCCCCAAAGAGATTGAGCAAAAAATAGGCGTGCAAAAAGAGGATTTTTTGGGGGCGATAAAAAGGGCCAGCTTGCTGGCATCACCAACCTCTAAGGTTGTGAGGTTGGAGTTATTTAAAGACAGGATTTTGGCCTCTAATCAGGCTCCGGAGATGGGTGAGGCCAGAGAAGAGCTGCCTGCTCTTTATAATGGAAAAGAAATGAGTATAGGGTTTAATCCGGTTTATTTGATGGATGTTTTAAAAAGGATAGAGGGTGATGAGGTGAGGTTGGAGTTAACCAGCCCTGAGAAGCCCGGGGTAATAAGGGTGGGAAAAGACTATCTTTATATGGTTATGCCGATGCAGGTAACTTAAAACACATGTTACTAAACCGCTAAATTCGTCGTGCGTCGTGCGTATTGTGTTGTGTGTAAGTGTAACATACAATACACATCACGCAATACAAAAAAGTAATTTGTTATATGAAAATTCAGCCGGAGCAGATTGGTAAAATAATTAACAAGGTTATAAAAAAGATCGCCTCGCCCAAAAGATCTGTTAATGGCCGCATTTTGCAATTGTGGCCGGAAATAGCCGGCGAAAAAATATTGCGGCACACCAGGCCCGGGGGCGTAAAAAACGGCCGTTTAATTATTAATGTAGATGGGTCTACATGGTTGTATGAATTAACCCAGAGACACAAGAAAAAACTATTAAAGAAACTGCAAAAGAGAGTGGGCGAAGAAACCCTGGCAGAGATACGGTTTAAAATAGGAGATACACGATGGTAAGGTATGATGCCACAACTATCCATGTTTTAAAGGGAATAGAGGCGGTCAGGAAAAGGCCGGCTATGTATATAGGAGATACTGCTCAGGTAGGGTTGCATCACTTGGTGGAGGAGATAGTAGACAACAGTATTGATGAAGCAATGGCCGGATATTGCGATAAAATAGATGCCGTTGTTCACCAAAACGGCTCTATTACGATTATGGACAATGGCCGGGGAATTCCTGTTGACCTTCACAAGGCCCAGAAGAAACCGGCATTAGAGGTTGTAATGACCACCCTGCATGCCGGGGGAAAATTTGACCACCGCACATACAAGGTTGCCGGCGGGCTGCATGGCGTAGGGGTTAGTGTGGTTAACGCGCTTTCGGAATGGCTGGAAGTCCAGGTGAGAAGAGATGGAAAGGTGTATCATCAAAAATACAAAAGAGGCCAGGCTGTTTCTAAACTTACGGTTATCGGTAAGAGTAAAAAAACAGGAACTACCGTTACTTTTAAGCCCGATAAGACCATTTTTGAGGATACGGAATACAGTTTTGATATTATTTCCGACCGGCTCAGGGAATTAGCGTTTTTAAATAAAGGCCTGGAGATTACGGTTAAAGATGAAAAAACAAGGAAGGAACACGCCTTTAATTATAAACAAGGCATTGTTTCTTTTGTGGAGCACCTTAATAAAAATAAGACACTGATTCACAAAAAGGTAATTTCTTTCGAAAGAGAAAAAGACAGCATCTATCTTGAACTTGCCATGCAGTATAATGACGGGTATGCTGAAAACGTCTTTGCTTACGCCAATAATATTCACACTATTGACGGCGGCACTCATCTGAGCGGATTCAGATCGGCCCTGACCAGAACCGCAAAACAGTATGCAAAAAACAAGGGTTTTTTTAAAGGAGAAGAAAGCGGGCTTTCGGGAGAAGATATTAGAGAGGGGTTAACAGTAGTGTTAAATGTTAAACTTCCCGATCCTCAGTTTGAAGGACAGACTAAGGCTAAATTGGGCAACAGTGAAGTTCAGGGCATAGTAGAGGCCGTGGTTAATGAAGCTTTGGGCGCGTTTTTTGAAGAAAATCCTTCTGTAGCCAGGCGCATAATCGAAAAAAGCGTTACTGCCAGCCGGGCCAGAGAAGCAGCCAGAAAGGCGAGAGAGCTTACCAGGCGTAAGAGCGCGCTTGGCGGGGGAGGCCTACCGGGCAAATTAGCGGATTGTTCCGAAAAAGACCCCAGCCTTTGCGAGCTTTATTTAGTAGAAGGAGACTCGGCTGCTGGTTCAAGCAAACAGGGCCGCGACCGCCGCTTTCAGGCAATCTTGCCCCTAAGAGGAAAGATTTTAAATGTTGAAAAGGCAAGGCTTGACAAGGTATTAAACAATAATGAAATCAGGACAATAATTACCGCCCTGGGCACAGGCGTGGGCGAAGATGATTTTAATATTGCAAAGCGCCGGTATGATAAAATAATTATTATGTGTGACGCGGATGTTGACGGTGCCCATATCAAGACACTGCTGTTAACCTTTTTTTACCGGCAGATGCCCGAGTTGATAAAACAGGGCCATGTATATCTTGCCCAACCTCCATTATACCGGGTAAAGAAAGGTAAGCGTGAAGAATATATCTGGACCGAGGAAGAGATATCAAATATGCTTTTAGAAATGGGGATGGAGGGTCTAACTCTCATCAGGCTTAAGGATAAGCGGGAATTTAGCGGCTCTCAACTTAAAAACATACTTGAGTTTTTGGTTGAAGTAGTAAAAATAGCACAGGCTATTGGTAGAAGGGGAGTAAAGTTTGAAGAATATTGCCAATTTATACACCCTAAGACCAAAAAACTACCTGTTTATAGGGTAAAAGTAGAGGGTAAAGACCATTTTCTTTACGACAGCAAGCAATTGGCCAAACTAGCCGGTACAGATAAAGAAGAAAAGGAGTTTGATATAATAGAGTTTTTTGAACACCTTGAATTGCAAAAGGTTGTGGAAAAGCTGGGGAAGCTGGGGATGAATATAGCCGAATATAATAATTCAGATAAGCCCATATATCATTTGGTTAATGGGGGCAAAAAAATCAGGGTTCCTATTTTAGGCCTTAAGCATCTGCTTTTGACGGTTAAGAAACTTGGTAAAGAAGGTATGGTTATCCAAAGGTATAAAGGACTGGGGGAAATGAACCCGGAACAGTTGTGGGAGACAACTATGGATCCCGGTCGCCGGACCACGGTAAAGGTAAGATTAGAAGACGCTGTAGAGGCAGATGAGATATTTACTGTTTTAATGGGCGATCAGGTCGAGCCCCGGCGCCAGTTTATTGAGAAGCACGCGCTGGAAGTGAAGAATTTAGACATCTGAGGAGTTAAGAAATGTACACAAAAGGTGAAAAGATAGTTTCCAAATATATCGAAGATGAAATAAAAGACTCATATATTGATTATGCTATGAGCGTAATTGTAGGCCGGGCTTTGCCGGACGCAAGGGACGGCTTAAAGCCTGTTCACCGGAGAATTCTTTACAGCATGAAAGACTTAGGCCTTGAGCATAGCAAACCACACAAAAAGTGCGCCAGGATTACCGGTGAAACACTGGGTAAGTATCATCCGCATGGCGATATGGCAGTTTACGATGCCCTGGTCAGGATGGTCCAGAACTTTTCATTAAGATATCCGCTGATTGACGGACAAGGCAATTTTGGAAGTGTTGACGGCGATAGCCCGGCAGCTATGCGTTATACCGAGGCGCGTTTGGCCTCCATTACCAGCGAAATGCTAACCGACATCGATAAAAACACAGTAGATTTTACGCCCAACTTTGACGGCTCTCTTAATGAACCGAGGGTTCTGCCGGCCAGAATCCCCAATCTGCTGATAAATGGCTCTTCCGGAATAGCCGTAGGCATGGCAACTAATGTCCCGCCCCATAATCTAAAGGAGGCTATTGACGGAATAATCAAAGTGATAGATGATCCTGACGTCTCTTTGGGGTCATTAATGCAGTCTATCCCCGGACCGGACTTTCCTACCGGCGGGATTATCTGTGGCCGGGAAGGCATTAAAAAGGCTTACCAGACCGGCCGGGGACTTATTCAGCTTCGGGCAAGGGTCTTGATAGAAACCCAGAAAAAAGGCGGTAAAGAATCAATAATAATTACTGAACTGCCATATCAGGTAAATAAGGCCAACCTGATAGAGTCCATAGCCAGGCTTATTGAGACAAAAAAAATAGAAGGGGTTGCTGATTTGAGAGATGAGTCGGACCGGGACGGAATGCGGGTAGTTATAGAATTGCGCCGGAGCCAGAACACGCAGATTATTTTAAATCAATTATACAAACATACCCAGATGCAGGTTACTTACGGCATAATTATACTTGCCCTGATTCATAATCGGCCCAGGCTGTTGCCGTTAAAACAGTTAATTTCGTCTTTTATCGAACACAGAGAATCAGTGATAACCCGGCGCACGGTTTTTGAGCTGGATAGAGCTAAACACAGAGCGCATATATTGGAAGGACTTAAGATAGCGCTGCGTTATCTGGATAAAATAATTAAAACTATAAGGTCTTCTAAAACAGTGGAAATAGCCAGGCAGATGCTTATGAAGAATTTTTCATTGAGCGAAATTCAGGCAAAGGCGATTTTAGAGATGCAGCTTCAGCGGCTGACCGGCCTGGAAAGGGAAAAGGTCGAAAAAGAGTATCTGGAGGTAATTAAAAAGATAGAGCTCTATGAATCTATTTTAAAAAGCAGAAAAAAGGTCCTGGCTATTATCAGGGAAGAACTGCTGGATATCAAAAAAAGATTCGGGGACGAAAGACGCACTGAGATAATAAGAAGGATCGAAGAGCTTGCCATAGAAGACCTGATTGCCGAGGAGGACGTGGTTATTCCGATAACTCATTCCGGCTATATAAAAAGGATGCCGGTGGCGACCTATAAACTTCAGAGACGCGGGGGCCGGGGAGTAAGCGGTGCGGATATAAAAGAAGAGGATTTTATTGAAGACCTGTTTATAGCCGCTACCCACGACCACATACTTTTTTTTACCGATAAAGGAAAAGTTTATTGGCTCAAGGTTCATGAAGTTCCAGCCGCGGGCCGGCTGGCTAAAGGCAGGGCTATTGTTAATCTGTTACGCCTTTCAGCCGGGGAAAATATAACTTCATTTATCCCGGTCAGGGAATTTGATGATCAGCGTTTTCTGGTTATGGCTACCTCTAGCGGCCTGATAAAAAAGGTAACCCTTTCTGCTTTTAGCCACCCCAGAAAAAACGGGATAATAGCTGTTAACTTAGAAAAGAACGACCGCTTGATAAGCGCCGGCCTGACTGAGGGAAAAAGAGAAATACTTTTGGTTACCAGAGGAGGTTTTGCTATCCGCTTTAAGGAGGGTTTGATTAGATCAATGGGCCGTTCAGCCCGCGGGGTTAAAGGCATAAGGCTGGGTAAAAAGGACGAGGTTATCGGCATGGAGATAGTAGACCCCAAAGCCACCTTGTTCACGATAACGGCCAATGGTTACGGCAAGCGGACATTCCTGTCACAGTATAGATTGGTCGGAAGAGGCGGCAAAGGTGTTATAAATATTCAGACAACCAAAAAAAATGGCTTGGTGGCCGGCGTTGAAACAGTGGTTGATGACGACCAGTTAATGGTTATTACTGAAAGCGGAATGGTGGTAAGATGCGCTAGCAGGGATATCAGGGTTATGGGCAGGAATACCCAGGGGGTAAGGATTATTTCTTTAAAAGGGAAGGATAAAGTGGTTTCTATTACTAAGATAGTGGCCAAGGAGGAGGAAGAGTAGAAATAAAAATCCAAAATCCAAAATCCAAAATCCAAAAACAATACAAAAAATATACGGCCATAGATCATACTGCTGATATTGGAATCAGGGCTTACGGAAAGGATTTGAAAGAATTATTTGTTAATGCTGCCTGCGGGATGTTTGCAATCCTGACGGATTCAAAAAATGTTCGGGCGAAAAAACAAATTGAGATAAAATTGCATGCTCCTGATATTGAGGAGCTTTTTTTGTTGTGGTTGAGTGAACTTCTTTATCAGTTTAACGGCAAAAAACTAATCTTTAAAGAATTTTTTATTGAGGAATTGAGTGAAAGAGCGCTTTTTGCCCGGGCACGGGGAGAGCGGCTGGATCTAAAAAAACACCGGCTAAAAACAGAAATCAAAGCAGTAACCTTTTACGGGCTTAAAGTGCGGAAGATTAAAGACGCCTGGCAGGGAGAGGTGATATTCGACGCTTAAAACACAGATGAGCACAGATGAGAAAAAACAGAACCCTTTCTTATCTGTGCCCATCTGTATCTTCTCATCTGCGATCATCTGTGTATTAAGGAGTAATGAATAATGAAAGAGGGCTGGAAAGGGCCGTTAGAAAAAGTAGATGATTACCGCTGGCGTATACCCCGGGATTATCAGCCGGGTATGCGCGTGCCGGGGATGATTTATGCCGATGAGCGGCTGTTAAAAGACATTAAAAAAGAGCAGTCTCTTAATCAGGTGGCTAATGTAGCGACCTTGCCGGGAATAGTTAAATATTCCCTGGCAATGCCCGATATTCACTGGGGATATGGTATGCCGATCGGCGGTGTGGCCGCAACAGATGTTGAAGAAGGCGGTGTTATCGGCGCTGGACTTGTGGGGTATGATATAAATTGCCTTAGCGGTAACTCCTTTATATTAAATGAGTTAGGTTACAGGATTCAAATAAAACATTTTCAAGAAGACTTTTATAAGAGAAATCTTACCTGCATGGATTTTAATAAAGAAAAAGCGGTTTCTACTGAAATAGCAGGTTTCTTGAAGCAAAAACCAAAAACAGCAGTCTTAAACGTCCTTACTGCAACAGGCAGACAGATAACAGCCACAGAAGATCACCCGTTTTACACAAAGGACGGAATGAGAAAATTGGGTGACTTATCGATAGGAGACGAGGTTGCAATTTATCCTTTCGAGGGTGTTGATTACGAAGAACCCAACTCGGAAGCAATTATTGACGTAGAAGATATTAGAAAGTTGCTTTTAAGGCTAGGGAAGGGTTCTCGAGGAAGCGCCCTTGCCCAGGTGTTAAATCATCTTAAAAAGAAAAATATATTACCTCTGCGGTATGATTCCCCCCAGCTGCCGTACCTGCTGAAAGTCATAGGGTATTGTTTCGGAGACGGCACTGTGTATTTTTCCGGCAAGGGCAACAAGGGCGTTACTTGTTTTTATGGAGAAAAAGAAGATTTAGAACAGATAAAAAAGGATATAGCAAAAGCAGGTTTTGAAAAAGCAGGGATTTATTCAAGGCATAGGCATCATAAAATAAGAACAATGTACTCAGTTTACGAATTTGATAGAAATGAAACGTGGCTCAAGGTTGCCTCAAGCAGCTTTGCTGTTCTTATGGCAGTTCTTGGCACGCCGATGGGGAATAAATGTCGCCAGCCCTATGGATTGCCGAAGTGGTTATTTAAGGCCCCGCTCTGGCAGAAAAGATTGTTTTTAGCAGGTTTGTTTGGGGCCGAGCTATCTTCCCCGAAAACAATGACTGGCCATGGGTATAATTTTTATTGCCCCACCCTTTCTATGAACAAAACGCAGGATTGTATGGAAAGCGGCAGGGAATTTTTAGAAGAGATTGCAAGCCTGCTTTCCGAATTTGGCGTTTATGCTCATCGAATAAGCCAGAGGAAAGAATATGTTAATAAGCAGGGTGTAATTTCTTACCGATTTAGGCTAATGGCGTTGAACACAACAAAGAATCTGCTAAATCTTTATAGTAAAGTTGGTTTTGAATATAATGAGAAGCGAAAGTTTTTAGCAAATATTGCTATTCAGTATTTGAATTTGAAAGATAGAATTATTACTGAGAAAAAGGAAGTAGCGGCTTTAGTTCCTAAGTTAGTTAATTCGGGGTCCTGGGATAAAAAAGAGATTTTTAATTATCTTACAGCTTCTCCCTATATTAACGAAAGGTTTATTGAGCGTTCATTATACGAACCCAGAAAGACAAAACCTCGTATGTGGGGTGAAAATCCAACATTTGATGAATTTGCAAGTTCTGCAACCATAGGTTTAGGTCACTGCGGTATGGCTTGGGACCGGATTGATTTAATTTCGAATATTGACTTCGATGATTGGGTTTATGACTTTACAGTTAAACATCCGCATCACAATTTTGTTGCTAATGGTTTCGTGGTTTCCAACTGCGGCGTGAGGATGATGCGCACTAATTTGGAATTGGCTGAGGTACAGCCCCGGCTTACTGCATTAGTTAACGGTCTTTTTTCTAATGTCCCCTGCGGGGTGGGGGTGGGCGGTAAGATAAAAACCGCTGGTAAAGACGAAGAGAATCTTTTAGTAAAAGGCGCCAGATGGGCTGTAGAAAGGGGATATGGCTGGAAACAAGACCTGGAAGTAACCGAAGAATGCGGGGCGTTAAAAGGCGCGGATCCGTCTAAACTTTCAGAAAGGGCTTTAGAAAGAGGCAGGGGCCAGGCGGGAACCTTGGGTTCGGGAAATCACTTTGTAGAAATACAGGTAATCGATGAGATATATGATGAACAGATATGTTCTCGGCTTAATTTAGCCAGGGGATTAATAACAATTATGATTCACTCCGGCTCAAGAGGCCTAGGGTATCAGGTCTGCGATGACTATGCTAAAAGCATGGTCAGGTCCCTGGCTAAATATAATATCAGCGTCCCTGACCGTCAGCTTGCCTGTGTGCCGGTGAATTCTCCTGAGGGGAAATCATATGCCGGGGCTATGGCCTGCGCGGCCAATTATGCCTGGGTAAACAGGCAGTGCCTTATGCATTTGACCAGAGAAGTATTTGAAAGGATCTTTAATAAAGGCCCGAAAGAATTAGGTATGGATCTTATTTACGACGTTGCCCACAATATTGCTAAGTTCGAAAAGCATAAAGTTAATGGAAAGGAAAAACTTTTGTGTGTTCATAGAAAAGGCGCAACCCGGGCTTTCCCGGCAGGCCATCCTGATATTCCGGCAGCATATAAAGAAATAGGCCAACCGGTAATTATCCCCGGGGACATGGGCAGGAACTCTTACCTTTTAACAGGTACTGAAAATGCGATGAAAGAGACATTCGGAACAGTATGCCATGGCGCCGGCCGGGTTATGAGCCGGACAGCCGCAGTCAGGTCTATTAAAAGCTGGGTGCTGGAAAAAGAACTAAAGGATAAAGGAATTATTGTCAGGGCCAGAGGAAGAGGCACATTAGCAGAGGAAGCGCCCCAGGCATATAAAAACGTAAATGACGTAGTAGGGGTGGTTCATAATGCCGGTATTGGCAAAAAGATTTGCCGTATGCGGCCGTTAGGAGTGATAAAAGGATAATGTTAGATTTAAAATTTATTAAAGAAAACAAACAAATAGTAAATAAGTCCTTAAAGGACCGCAGGATGAAGGTCGACCTGGAACGTATTTTAGGTCTATATGAAAAGAGAAGATCTTTATTGTCCGGGGTAGAAGGCCTTAAACATAAAAAGAATACGGCCTCAACAGAAATAGGCAGGCTCATCAAAGAGAAAAAAAATGCCCAAGACAAAATAACTTCTATGAAAGCAATATCCCAAAAAATAAAGACTATAGATAAAAAAGTGGAAGAAATAGATAAAGAAATTTGCGAAATTAGCCTTACAATCCCAAATATTCCCGATTCATCAGTTCCCATAGGCCCTGAGCCCGATGCTAATAAGATAGTCAGACAGAGTACAAGCCTGCCCAAATTTGATTTTGGCCCAAAGACCCATTTAGAAATAGCAGAGGCATTAGGGATTATAGATTTTGGCCGGGCCAGTAAATTAACAGGTTCTCATTTTAGCTTGTTCAAGGCTCAAGGAGCAAGACTAGAGAGGGCATTGATAAATTTTATGCTTGATTTACATACCGGTAAGCGCAAATACATTGAAATCTGGCCCCCGGCCCTGGTTAACCGGCGCTCGATGATTGGCACGGGACAACTGCCGAAGTTAGAAGAAGATATGTACCGCTTAAAAGACGAGGATTATTTCCTGGTGCCCACGGCTGAGGTTCCGTTAACTAATATGCATCAGGATGAAGTCTTAAGAGAAGAAGATTTGCCTATCTGTTATACTGCCTATACCCCTTGTTT
>JAYEPI010000076.1:0-3010 GCA_034723835.1 Candidatus Omnitrophota bacterium
TTATATTAACCGATACCATTTTAATCTTTGACCATGTGGACCGTAAGATCAAGGTGGTCTCTAATGCACATATCGAAAATAATCCAGAAGATGCTTATCAAAAAGCGATAGATAAAATAGACAAAATCGTAGATAGGGTTAAAAGTTCTTTGCCCGAGGCAGATAGGTCTTTGACCGAAGAATTTAAGAATAAACAAATAGAGATAAAATCCAATTTTACTCAAGGCGAATTTGAAAAAGCGGTTTTAAAGGCCAAAGAGTATATAAAAGCAGGTGATATTATTCAGGTGGTTTTGTCGCAAAGATTCGAAACCGAGTTAACCGTCAACTCTTTTGATGTTTACCGGTGTTTGCGCTCTTTAAATCCGTCTCCTTATATGTTCTATTTAAAGTTTAAAGAGGTTACCCTGGTTGGCTCTTCTCCGGAACTTCATGTTAGATGTGAAGATGGTTTAGTTGAGATAAGGCCTATAGCCGGGACAAGACAACGCGGAAAAAGCGAGAAAGAAGATAGTTACCTTAGAAAAGAATTGCTGGCCGATCCTAAGGAGCGGGCAGAACATATTATGCTGGTGGACCTGGGCAGGAATGACCTGGGTCGTGTCTGCCGGTATAAAAGCGTTAATGTCGGAGAGCTGATGACCGTTGAAAAATATTCGCATGTTATTCATATTGTTAGCGATATAACGGGTAGGTTGAAAAATAATGAAGACCCCTTTTCTCTTTTAAAGGTCACATTTCCCGCTGGTACTGTCAGCGGAGCGCCTAAAATAAGGGCAATGGAAATAATCGATGAATTGGAAAAAACAAGGCGCGGGCCGTATGCCGGAGTAGTTGGTTATTTCAGTTTTTCCGGAAACTTAGATACCTGTATTACGATTAGAACCTTGGTTATTAAAGATAATAAGGCTTATATTCAGGCAGGGGCAGGGATAGTAGCCTATTCAGATCCCGCAAAAGAATATCAGGAGACGATAAATAAGGCCACTGCGCTTATTGAAGCAGTTAAATTAGCGCAGGAAGGGTTAGAATAAATGGTTAAATCCAAAATCAAAAATCCCAAATCCAAAACAAACCCAAAATCCCAAATCCCAATTGGTGAAAAGAATGAGCAATGATAAAATATATAATATAAGAGAGCGACTTGTAAAGTTTGCTAAGCGAATATTGGAAATATGTAAAATGATACCAAATACTCCGGAAGGTAGTAAGGTTCGTGGACAGCTTGGTAGTGCGGGAACTTCTATTGGTGCTAATGCAGAAGAAGCAGATGGCGCATTGACAAAAAAAGACTTTATAAATAAAATGGGCATAGCTAGGAAAGAGGCTAAAGAGAGCAGATATTGGCTAAGGGTAATTTCAGGTCTTTATATTAAACCAGAAGAAATCAAACCCGATATAAAAGAATCGCAAGAGATTATAAATATTTTAAGTACAATTATTAATAAGGTGAAATCAAAAGGCGGAATTTAACCCAATATTGGAGTTTAGTCATTGGGATTTGTTTGGGATTTGGTAATTATTGGGATTTAGGATTTCTGAGGAACGAAGTGAGGAAGTATGTTATTAGTCATCGATAATTATGATTCTTTTGTTAATAAGGTGAAATCAAAAGGCGGAATTTAACCCAATATTGGAGTTTAGTCATTGGGATTTGTTTGGGATTTGGTAATTATTGGGATTTAGGATTTCTGAGGAACGAAGTGAGGAAGTATGTTATTAGTCATTGACAATTACGATTCTTTTGTTTATAACCTTGTGCAGTATCTTGGCGAACTTGGCGAAAACGTAGTTGTCAAGAGAAATGACAAAATAGGCCTGTCGGAAATCAAGAAATTAGCACCTGAACGAATAGTTATTTCTCCTGGACCGGGCAGGCCGGAGCAAGCAGGTGTGTCCAATGAGGTAATAAGGTGTTTTAGCAGCTGCGCTCCGATACTCGGTGTTTGTCTTGGCCATCAGTGTATTGGCCGGGTTTTTGGGGCAAGGATAGTTAGGGCTAAAAGGTTACTTCATGGTATGACCTCATTAGTGTATCATAACAGGAAAGGAGGCATACTTAAAGATGTTAAGAATCCCTTTGAGGCGGCCCGGTATCACTCCTTAATAGTAGAAAGAAGCACCTTACCGTCTTCACTTGAGATTATAGCTGAGACAAAAGAAAAAGAGATTATGGGCTTAAGGCACAAAAAATATCCTGTCTGGGGTGTCCAGTTTCATCCAGAGTCAATTTTGACCAAAGAAGGAAAAAGGATATTGAAAAATTTTTTAAAAGAATAAGCAATGTTTATTCAAATTCTGTCCAAGATTGGCGTTATTTTTGTTTTATTATTAATCGGTGCTTTAGCTAAATATAAAAAATTATTAACAAGGGAAGCGGCTGATGATATTTCCAGGGTTGTAGTGGTTGTTACTCTGCCGTTTTTGTATTTCTATACTCTGGCTACTCAATGCTCCCGGCAGTTATTAATGAGTGCCTGGATGCTCCCCCTGGCAGCTATTGGCCTTGTTCTGTTGGCTTATCTGCTCGGCTGGTTAATTTCTTCTTTTCTGCGCCTGGATAAGCCCCGCCGCAATACCTTTGTATATTTGTCTGCCTTTACCAACTGTGGATTTTTAGCTATTCCGGTGGCTTTCGCTTTGTTCGGCCAACAAGGGGTGGTAAGGGTAGTTATTTTTAATGTTGGCTATAGCTTCCTGTTATGGACACTTGGAGTATGGACATTAAGCCGTTCTGCCGGGAAAGGTATAAGTCCTTTGAAGAATCTCTTCAATACAGGCATGGCGGCTCTTTTAATAGGATTGTTAGTAGGAAGCTTTTCTATTAAATTGCCCTGCTTTTTGTTAGAGGCAAGTGATATCCTGGGAAGGGCAACTATTCCCCTGGCGTTATTGATAGTAGGGGCTATACTGGCAGGCGGTAAATTGAATAAGGGGGTGTCTTATAAAATTATCTTGTCTTTAGTTGTTTGTAGATTAATTATTATACCGGTTCTGGCTTTAGGTATCA
>JAYEPI010000077.1:0-2988 GCA_034723835.1 Candidatus Omnitrophota bacterium
AGCAGGCCGTCAGCGCCAATAGATAATCTACGCCGGCAAAACTGTTTTGCTAATTTTGCAGGCTGCAGATCAATTGTAGGGGCCGGATTTATCCGGCCCGAAGGGATTCGATAAATCGAACCCCTGCGACTTGCCGGTTGTAATGTGTCGATAACAATAAAATCATTTCCACTGCCGCTCATCTTGGTGAAACTAATTGTTTTCATAATACATCATCAACTAAATAACAATCAATATAATATTTTAAAGAATATTATAACAGATTCTTCGGGATAGACTCTCCCTTTATCAAATACTGATAGTTCTCTCTTTCTCTAACCAGATAAGACTCGCCATTCATTACCAGGACCTCGGCCGGCCGGGGCCGGGAATTATAATTGCTGGACATAGTAAATCCATAAGCGCCTGCCCCCATTACTGCTAATAATTGTCCAGCACGAACCGGAGGCATAGGCCTATCCTTGGCCAGAAAATCCCCGCTTTCACAGATCGGGCCGACTATATCGTATTTCGTATTTCGCATATCGGACATCACGGTCCGGACAACCGGTAATATCTCGTGATATGCCTCATAAAGGCTCGGCCGCATAAGATCATTCATTCCGGCATCAACAATAATAAAACTTTTATAGCGGCTCTGTTTTATATAAACAATCCGGGTTGCTAAAATCCCTGAATTACCGGCAATAAATCTCCCCGGCTCTAAGATTATCTTCAGGTTTAGCTTCTTCAGTAAAGGCAAAACCCTTAAGGCAAACTCCTGGGCTGTCTGGGGTTTTTCCTGATGATAAACAATCCCCAGTCCTCCTCCGATATTCAGCCATTGAATCGTAATATCTTGCCTTCTTAACTCTTCGATTAAAGACACAGCCTTATTTATGGCCTTGATAAACGGCCCTGATTCTACTATCTGGGAACCGATATGAATATGCAAACCAACCAGGTTCAAGTTGCTGAATTTATCCGCCTGGAGAAATATCTCCCTGCAGGTTGCTGAATCAAGGCCAAATTTATCTATTCTCCGGGCAGTAGAAATATAGGAATGGGTCTTAAGGTTTATGTTGGGGTTTAACCTTAAAGAAATATCTATTCTTTTACCCAGTTTTGAGGCAATACTATTCAGCATCTCCAGCTCAGGAATCGATTCGACATTAAACAGGAGTATACTGCTGGAAACAGCATATTCTATTTCCTGCGGGGTTTTTCCTATACTGGCATAAACGATCTTTTTAGGGTCAGCGCCGATATGAAGCGCCTTAAACAGCTCTCCTCCGCTTACTATATCTAACCCGGCGCCTTCGTTTGTCAGTGCCCTGCAAAGAGCAAGATTAGAGTTCGCCTTCATAGAAAAACATATCAGGGGTTCCATTTCGCTAAAGGCATTTTTTAGCTTAACATAATGGTCCAACAACGTTTTGTGGCTGTAAATATAAACCGGTGTGGAAAATTCCTTAACAATATCGGCTACTTTTAGGTCTTCACAGCAAAGGTCATTGCCAATATACTTAAATTCGTGCATTATTTGAGCGTCCTTTTTTTAACCGATGTTTTCATTTCTACAGCCAAAGAGGGGTTTAATCTTTCTTTAACCTCTTTTAAGCTCAAATACGGGGAAAAATTTTTAAGCAGTTTATCGGGCATATCTTTTATCTTTATTTTTTTATCCAGTGAATATCTGACTAATCTTCCTATGATATTATGGGCAGACCCAAACGCAACTCCTTTATGAACTAACAAATCCACCAGTTCGGTTGCATATAAAGATTCATCTTTAAGCCGGGTCTTAATATTTTCTTTATTTATCTTGATATGTCCGATCAACCCTATAAGCACTACTAATTCATTTTTAGCTATCGCGATTGAATTAAATAAAGGCTCTTTATCCAACTGCATATCCCGGTTGTAAGCTAAGGGTAGGCCCTTCATCATCACCAGAACCGAGGTAAGGTTCCCGTAAAGCCTGCCGCTATAACCCCGGATAAGCTCTAAGACATCGGGGTTTTTCTTCTGGGGCATCAGGGAGCTCCCGGTACAAAATTCATCAGCAATCTCGATAAAACCGAATTCAGCAGACGAGAAGATAATAAAGTCCTCGGCCATTCTTGAAAGATGCATCCCTAAGATTGTCAGGCTGCTCAAAAGCTCAATTACGAAATCCCGGTTGCTTACAGCATCCAAACTGTTATTTAAAACTTCTCCTTTTTAATAATGGCCTCGATAGACTCCTTATAAACCTCAGCTTTTATGCTTACACCGGCTAATGCGCCGGCGCCGAAAGAAAATTTCAAGCCCCTGGCTATATTATTTAATCTCTCTATGTCCCTTGTAAGCATATCAATATAAGCAAAGATATAATCTGAGAATCTTATTGGCTGGGCAGACTGCAAGTGCGTATATCCCGGGATAATCAAATCTTTATAGTACCGGCCAAATTCTAAAAGGCTCTTTTTAAAATCTTTCATCAAGCCCAAGAGCTCTTCGATAGAAAAACTACAAAACAGCTTTGTATCAAAGGCCACCTGGTCATTCCTGGACCTTAGGGTATGTAGTTTCAAGGCAGGCTTTCCTATCTTTTTTTTTCAACCTATCCTGAATATCGGTGTGGATATCTTCTGAACCCAAATCAGGCTTAAAAGACCCGGCTCTTACTTGTTTTAAGATAGCCAAAAGGCCCTGGCTTAACTTCTTATGTTCCTGGCTGGATATAAACCCTGCCTTTTTTAAGGCAAGCACATGGATTAAAGAACCGATCAGGTCGCACTCTGCCAACTTATAGTCTACGGCAATGGATGAGGTAAATGTCTCAACCACCTTTGCGGTCTTTTTCTTAAACCTTGAACCCCATAACTTACTCATCTTGAAACTCCTTCTTCTGGATCCTGCGGTCGAGCCGCAGGATGACGTTTAAATATCGTCCCTCTGGATCCCGGGGTCAAGCCGCAGGATGACGCGCTACCTAATTATTTTTTACTCTGATAAGGCAGTCCC
>JAYEPI010000078.1:0-2984 GCA_034723835.1 Candidatus Omnitrophota bacterium
GGGGGGGATTAATTTTTACCGCAGTAGGAAACGCTGCCCCGCCCAAGCCCACAACCCCGGCCTCGTGGATAATCTTTTGCAATTCCTTAGAAGAAAAACCCTTAGGGTCAGCAGGACTAAAAAACTCCTTTTCATCATAACCGTCTGAACTAATAATGACAGCCCCGTAAAAACCGCCAATAGGATGAAAATAATCTTTTACTCCGGTAACCACCCCGGAAATACTGGCGTGAATAGGGCTGGAAACCAGGCCTGCGCTTTCAGCAATCTTTGTTCCGCATTTAACCTTATCTCCCGGACCAACTATCGGCCGGGCAGGAGTTCCTGCGTGCTGAGAAAGAGCAATAACCACCTCCTGGGGCAATAAAGCATCCTTAATAGGCTTTAACTCAGTCAACTCTTTATAATATCTAAGGTGAACGCCTCTTGGCTTACTTTTAAACATTTATTTTTTCCTATGACTTTTGAATTTTTCGCAGTATTCTTTTTTTATCTTCAAAAAACACAGCAAGATATCCTATTTTTTTTAATCCTTTTTCTATTCCACTTCTTAACTTTGGCTTCACTAACCGTCTCCCGTCGCTTTGGTTAACTTCTATTCTGGCAATATCGCCCTGCTGATGCCGAAGCCGAAAATCTGATATATCTAAATTTTTTATAAATCTTTCTCCCTTTTCTATCATCCTCAATTTTTTTAAACTAACTCTTTCTCCGTGAGGAATTCGGGTTGCCAGACAGGTTGAAGAAGCCTTATTCCAGGTAAGCAAGCCCATTTCATGAGAAAGCGAACGAATATTTTTTTTATTCAGTCCTGCCTCAACAAGCGGACTCCTGACATCCAATTCTTTCAGCGCCCGCCTGCCCGGCCGGAACTCTAAAATATCATCCTGGTTTGTTCCGTCAAGCACATAATCCATTCCTTCCCGCCGGGCTATTTTTTTTAACTCCTTAAACATCTCTTTCTTGCAAAAATAGCATCTATTCAAAGAATTGTTGAAAAAATCTCTTATTTTAAGAAGGTTAATCTTAAAATCAATTTGCCTGACTTTTAATTTCCCGGCTAATTTTTTAGTTAGCTTATAGTCGTCTTTGATATATACTTCACAGAAGGCTGTAGCAGAAATTACCCGCTTGCCCAATTCATCCCGGGCTATCTTAAGTAAAAAAGCGCTGTCTGCTCCGCCGGAACAGGCCACTACCGCGCTTCCCATACTCTTTAATATTTTTCTCAACTTGTTTAATTTTCTTTCTATTCTATCCATCCCCCGCCTAATACGGTTTCCTGATCATAAAAAACCACTGCCTGACCCGGGGTTACGGCTAACTGAGCTAAATCAAATTTAACCTTTAATCTATCTTTGGTTAATTTGGATACGGTTGCCCAGGACTTGGGATGTTTATATCTAATTTTTACCTGGGCCCTAAATGGAAAAGGCGGACCTGCGGGCATCAGCCAATTCAAGCTGTCAGCCGTCAGTTCATCCCGGCTAACCTCTTTTCTGTCTCCCACCATAACCGTATTCCTTTCGCTGTCTAAACGGGTTACATAAAGCGGTTTCCCGCTTGCTATCCCCAAGCCCTTTCTCTGTCCTATGGTAAAATGGGATATTCCGTTATGCCGGCCTAAGACACTGCCTTGTTCATTGACTATCGGCCCAAAAGAAAATTTTTCTCCATAAGTGTTTTTTAAGAAATTCCGATAATCGCCATTGGCAAAACAAACATCCTGGCTGTCGGGGCTATTATAATTTTCTAACTTCAACTCCCTGGCTAAATCCCTGATCTTGTCCTTGACATAACTGCCCAGGGGAAAGATAATCCGGCCCAGCCACCGCCGGTCCAAACTAAACAACATATAGGACTGGTCCTTGGCCCTATCAATGCCCTGCTTAAGAACAAACCTTTTTTGATCAGAATCATATTCTACCTTAGCGTAATGACCGGTAGAGATATAATCCGCATTTAGTTCTTCGGCCTTTGCTAATAAATACTTAAACTTCATTTTTTGATTACAAACTACGCAGGGATTAGGGGTACGGCCGGTTACATATTCTCTATGAAAATATTCTATTACCTGATTTTTAAAATCATCTCTCACATCCAGGATAGCTAACGGCATTTTTAACCTTGCGGTTACAGCCCTGGTTTTCTCCAAACCTCCCGGCCCGTTGGAAGAGGAAAACCGCATAAATATCCCTCTTACATCATAGCCTTTTTCTAACAGGCAGTAAGCAGCCAAAGAGCTGTCCACCCCGCCGCTCATCGCTATCAAGACCTTTTTCTTCATAGAGTTAATACCGTGTTTTTCTATAATTCCGGGTCAAAAGCTGGGAAGGCCGTAACAGGCTTGCGCAGTGGGCACGGGCGCTATTGCGCACGTAATTATCGTCGGAAACAACTATTATAGTGTGTTTATCGGAAAATTTCCTGATCAATTCCACTATTTTTTGGTCGCCTTTTCCGGTATCTGAAAATATATGTTCTTTCGGCCGGGGTATTGCGACATCCCTGTACTGGTTTTTTCCGTCAAAAACAACATACACTTCTGAGATCCCGCCGTCTCTTCTCTTATATTCCTTTGCTAACTTACTAACCGCATCCCTGGCATCCTTGAGGCTCTCATCGGAAATATCTGATAAATACCCAATCTTATTCATCACATTATAACCATCAACAATAAGTACTTTCATACTAATTAAAACATTCCCTTTTTAATTTCACTAAAATAATCTATTTAACCGGCCGTTCATTAAGCGAGCGAAATCCGGTTCCCGGGCCTAAAGAAGGAAGCAGCTGGCTGGGCTCACCCAGTAAAAATTCTCCTTTTTCGATCTGCTCTTTTAAAATCCGGGCTATCTGTTTTGCCCGGGAGTAACTGGACAAAGACCCAGTCGGCACACTCTTGCCTTTAATCTTGATCTCTCCGCTTTTAAGTTCTTTGTAATTCACCTTACCGATAACCGCATCCTTACCTTGAGGATAAT
>JAYEPI010000079.1:0-4602 GCA_034723835.1 Candidatus Omnitrophota bacterium
AAAAAGCTGAATGAGAAGGACGTCTTGAATATTTTAAAGATGTCGCTTTGAGAAAAAAATCTTTATTGACGTATTCTGATTAAGGTGGTAAAATTACAACAGAGCCTAAAATAGGCTCGCTAAGTGGAGGTGAGATTCGTGAAAATTCAGGTAGAATTGACGTTTCCTGCGGAACTTAAAGACGAACCGATACTTTACAAAATAGGCCGTGATTTTAAGGTTATCCCAAATGTTTTGGAAGCCTCTTTTTCGACTGATATGGGTTGGGTCATACTTACCCTGGAGGGTAGCGAGACAGAGGTCAATAGATTATTTGATTATTTAAGAGAAAAAAACGTAACTATCTCCCGCAGATGATAAAAGCATGATTACAGTGATTTTAATCGAACCTTATTTTTCCCTTGACAAGGGGTTTTTTATTTGGTATACTTTGTGAAAGATAGCACAAAGTCTGTGAATTTTGTTACGAATGTTTGGATTGTTAAAAGCTGATGAGTAGTAAAAAAATTCCCGAAGGAACAGTCTCCCGGCTGTTTATATATTTAAGAGAGATTACCAATCTGGTGAAGATGAATATCCCGACAATATCATCGGCGGAATTGGGCGATAGGGTTAATCTGAGTGATGCTCAACTCAGAAAAGACTTAGGGTATTTCGGTCAGTTCGGGGTAAGCGGCTCGGGTTATGACACCGTTGAACTCAAGGCCGCATTGGAAAAAATACTGGGCAAGGATAAAGCGTGGAATGTGGCGGTTATAGGGGTAGGGCATTTGGGCTTGGCCCTTTTGACTTATCCGGGATTCAAAGAGCACGGGCTTAATATAGTGGCGGCCTTTGATTCGAATACCCGGAGAATAGGCCGGCAGATAAAAGACATAACTGTTCAGCCAATAGATAAAGCAGACAAGGTTATTGCGGATAAAAAGATAGATATCGGGGTTATAGCTGTTCCGGCAGAGTCTTCTCAAGGCGTTGCCGATAAATTAGTCAGCGCCGGTATAAAGTGTATTTTAAATTTTGCTCCCGAGACATTAACCGTGCCCGGGCATGTAAGAGTGAAAGACGTAGATCTTTCCCGGGAACTGGAAACGCTTACTTATTTTTTGGCTAATCCCGGCAAGAAGTCTTAAGGAGAAAAAAATGAACAAAAACGTAGATGTATTAGTGATTGGCGCAGGCCCGGCAGGGATTATCAGTGCAGTTGTTGCCCGTAAATATTATCCTGATAAGAAGATTTTACTGATAAAGGATGTGGATAAAGGAGCTATTCCCTGTGGAATTCCTTATATGTTTTTTAGCTTAAAAAACCCCGATGAAAACGCGATGGGAATGGAAGGGTTAAGGAAAAATAACATAGAGGTGGTTGTAGACGAAGCAACAAAAATAGAGCGGAATGAAAAGATAGTTTTAACAAAAAATAATGATAAATACCACTATGAAAAGCTGGTTTTAGCGCTTGGCTCTATGCCTGTTGTGCCTCCTATCCCGGGCATTGACAAGCGGGGGATTTATCCGGTCTATAAGGATATGGGCTATCTTAAAGAAGCAATAGAGGAAGTCAGGAAGGTTAAGAACGTTCTGGTCTTAGGGGGTGGTTTTATCGGTGTAGAATTTGCCGATGAGCTGTCTGCGATAAAAGGCCTCAACGTATATTTAGCAGAGATGCTCCCCCATTTGCTGGCTAATTCATTTGACCCCGAGTTTTCCCTGCTGGTTGAAGAAAGGCTGAAAAATAAAGGCGTGAAGCTGTTGCTTAATACCCAGGTTAAAGAATTTAAGGGGACTGATAAAGTTCAAAAGGTGCTTCTGTCAGGAGAAAAAGAATTAGATATAAATTGCGCTGTTTTGGGTATCGGAGCCAAACCCAATACCGCTTTAGCTAAAGAAGCAGGTTTAGATTTGGGAAAGGGCCGGGGTATCTGGGTGGATGAATACATGAGAACCGTTGACCAGGATATTTTTGCTGTCGGCGACTGCGCAGGCAAGAGGGATTTTTTCACCCGAAAGGACACGCCGGTTTTACTGGCATCCACAGCAACCGCCGAAGCAAGGATTGCCGGTTCTAATCTTTATCAGTTAAAGGTGGTGCGTGAAAATAAGGGGACTATTGCTATCTTTTCAACCTATGTTGACGGACTGGTGCTTGGCTCGGCAGGCCTGACCGAGACCAGCGCTAAAAAAGAGGGTTTTGAAATTATAATCGGTGAGGTAAACGGCGTGGATAAGCACCCTTCTACTATGCCCGGGGTCAGCAAGGTTAAAGTCAAATTGATTTTTTCAAAACAATCCGGGATTATTTTAGGCGGACAGGTGGCCGGGGGTATGTCCTGCGGTGAGATAATAAATATTATTGGTATGGCTATCCAGAAAAGGGATTCTTTGACCGAGCTTGAGACGTTACAGATGGCTACTCATCCCTGCCTTACTTCCGCTCCGACTATGTATCCGCTGGTCTTAGCTGCCCAGAATGCCTGCCGCCGGTAGCTTAAGCCTGATTTATTACAGAAAGCCATGAAAGAAATAACAGAAATTCTAAAGACCTATAACCGGCAGAGAGAAGCGCTGCTTCCCTGCCTGCATGCCATTGGAAAGAAATACGGCCGGCTTACCGAAAAAATGGCCATGCTTCTGGCAAAAGAACTGGGGTTACCGCCGACAGAGGTTTACAGCGTAGCAAGCTTTTATTCTATGTTCAGATTTAAGAAGAAGGCAAAGTACATCATCGGAATTTGTATGTCTTTGCCCTGCTATCTTAAGGGCTCAAAAGATATTTTAGCTGTTTTGAAAAAGGAACTCAAGATTACCACGGGAAAGGTCAGCCCTGATAAAAAATTTGCCATAGAAAAGGTTTCCTGCCTGGGCTGCTGTGATAAAGCGCCGGTCATGTTAGTTAATGAAACGCGCTATGAAAATCTGACACCCCGTAAAGTGAGAGAGATAATCCGCTCTTACAAAGAAAAATAGAGAGATCGCTGGAAAACTCCTAAAAGATCATATCAACGATCTCTGATTACACAGAGATGAAAATACTATTAAAAAATATCGAAAAAGAAAACTATAAAGGTGATTTGAAAAATTACCTTAAAGAAGGCGGATATCAGGCGCTGGAAAAGGCGCTGAAAATGTCTTCTGAAAAAATAATCAAAGAGGTTAAGAGCTCCAGGCTTTTAGGAAGAGGCGGGGCAGGGTTCCCCTGCGGGTTAAAGTGGGAATTTGTTTATAAAGAAAAAGGCCGGCCTAAATACGTAGTCTGTAATGCCGATGAGGGTGAACCGGGTACTTTTAAAGACAGGCTTATTTTAGAAAAAGACCCGCATTTACTTTTAGAGGCAATGGCTGTTTGCGCCAGGGCGATTTCTTCAAACGAGGGCCTTATTTATATCAGGGGCGAATATGTTGAGGGCTACAGGAGTTTAAAGAAGGCAATAAAAGAGGCGGAAAAGAATAATTTCTTGGGTAAAAATATTTTGGGCTCTAATTTTTCGTTTAAGATCGCGCTTTATAGAGGCGCGGGCGCTTATGTTTGCGGGGAAGAGACCGCGCTTTTAGATTCTTTAGAAGGTAAAAAAGGCCAGTCGCGGATAAAGCCTCCTTTCCCCACGTTTGTCGGTTTTAAAAACAAACCAACAGTTTTAAATAACGTAGAGACCCTGGCCAATATCCCGGCGATAATTCTTGGGGGAGGAGAATGGTTTTCTAAAATGGGCTCATCCGCATCCCCGGGGACAAAACTATATTGTCTTTCCGGAGATGTGAAAAAACCGGGGGTTTACGAACTTCTTACTAATATAACTTTAAAAGAACTTATTTATAGCTGCGGTGGGGGCCCGGACGGTAAAATAAAAGCGATTTTGCCGGGAGGCGTTTCCAGTTGTTTCTTGGGGGAAAAAGACTTAGACGTGATTATGGATTATAAAAGCATTCAGGAAAAAGGGAGTATGCTGGGCAGTGGCGCGGTGATTGTAATAAATAATACCCGCTGCTTGGTGGACGTAGCCAAAAGGTGCGCTGAGTTTTTTGCTTATGAGGCCTGTGGAAAATGTGCCCCTTGCAGGGAAGGCACAAAAAGGGCAAAAGAACTGCTTACCAATATTACCATTGGTAAAGGAGAGCCGGGTGACGTAGAGCTTTTAAAAGAACTGCAGGAAATTTTATACGATACCTCTCGTTGTGGCCTGGGGCAATCGGCGATTAGCGCCATAAGAAGCGCTTTAGAAAAATTCCCTGATGAATTCGAAAGACATATTTTAAAGAAAAAATGCCCCTTAGGAGTTTGCCGGACATGAGCGTAAAATCAGTTAATTTCATAATCGACGGACAGACTTTAAGCGCAGCGCAAGGCACAACAATCTTTGAGGCAGCAAAAAACATTGGCATTAACATTCCTCATTTATGCTATCACGAGAAATTGTCTATTTATGGCGCCTGCAGGGTCTGTGTGGTGGAGATAGAAGGCAGGCCGCGGTTGGAGCCATCGTGCGCTACTTTAGTTGAGGAAGGAATGGCTGTAAGGACAAATAATTCCCGCATCAGGCGGGCGCGCAGGATGATTGTGGAGTTGCTGTTAGCCAATCATCCGGAAGATTGTTTTACCTGCGACAG
>JAYEPI010000079.1:4612-11629 GCA_034723835.1 Candidatus Omnitrophota bacterium
GACTTGCGAACTGGGAGATTTAGCTCACACCTTGGGGATACGGGACTTAAGATTTCAGAAGGCGCGTAAATACCATTACGAATTGGATAAAACCTCCCCGGCTATAATCAGGGATCCCAATAAGTGTATCTTATGCAGCCGGTGCATCAGGGTTTGTTCGGAGATTCAAGCTGTGGGAGCAATTGACTTTGTAAATAGGGGCGGGAAAACACAGGTTTTGACCTTTTTCAATAAGGGTTTAAATAACGTGGATTGCACAACCTGCGGCCAGTGTATTCTGGCCTGTCCCACCGGTGCCTTAAGAGAAAGAACGGCTGTGGATGATGTCTGGGAAGCGGTTTCTGACCCTAAAAGGTTTGTGGTGGTTCAGACAGCGCCGGCGGTAAGGGCAGCTATTGGCGAGGAATTTGGTATGCCTGCCGGTAGTTTGGTAACCGGCAAGATGGCCGAGGCCCTGTGCAGAGTAGGGTTTGACAGGGTATTCGATACCCAATTTGCGGCAGACCTGACGATTATGGAGGAGGCCGGTGAGTTGGTAGAAAGGATAAAGAATAAAGGCACGCTTCCAATGATAACATCCTGCTCTCCGGGCTGGATAAAATATCTTGAACACTTTTTCCCCGGCTTGAGAAAACATGTATCCACCTGTAAATCACCCCAGCAGATGTTCGGGGCAGTTGCTAAAACCTATTACGCTGAAAAAATAGGCGTTGAGCCCAGGGATATGTGCGTGGTCTCGATCATGCCCTGCACAGCGAAGAAATTCGAGGCCCAGCGTCCGGAGATGAGGGCATCAGGGACACAGGACGTAGATATAGTGCTTACTACCAGAGAGGCCGGCCGGATGATTAAGGAGGCAGGGATTGATTTTGCTAGCTTGCCTGAGAGAGATTTTGATAAACCCTTAGGTATTTCAACAGGTGCAGGGGTTATTTTTGGAGCAACCGGAGGCGTAATGGAGGCAGCTTTGCGAACTGCTTATGAGGTGGTTACAGGAAAAATCCTGGAAAAAATAGATTTTAAACAGGTGCGAGGTATGCAGGGGATAAAAAAAGCAGACATAGACTTAGGCGGAACAATCTTAAAGGTTGCTGTTGCTCATGGACTGTCAAATGCCAAGATTTTATTAGAAGAAATCAAGGAAGGAACATCCCCTTATCAGTTTATAGAAATTATGGCTTGCCCCGGCGGATGCCTGGGCGGAGGGGGCCAGCCCATACCTACCAATGAAGAGGTAAGGTTGAAAAGGGCACAGAGTATATATCAGGAAGATAAAAATAAACCAATCAGAAAATCCCACGAAAGCCCCGCAATAAAACAGATATATAAGGAGTTTTTAGGCAAACCCTTAGGCAAATTATCCCATCACCTTTTACACACGCATTACATTAAAAGACCCCGGTACTAATAATAATACATAAATGAGCACAGACAATGTCATTCCCCGGCCCTCCGATCAAGTCGGAGAGGCAAGCTTGACCGGGAAATCCAGAAAATGGATAATTGGATCAGATGAAAAACTATTTAACCAACAATCAATCATTTATAAACGAAGAAGCAATCTTTGAGAGCTTAGCCAAAAACGAGCGTCCTGACCCCAAAAGGATAAAAGACATCTTAGAGAAGTCTTTGTCCATTCAGACCCTGGAGCCGGATGAGACCGCTGCTTTATTAAACACCGAAGACCCCGGAACCTTTGAGCAAATTTTCCATACTGCCTCAGAAATCAAAAAAAAGGTCTATGACAATAGAATCGTGACCTTTGCCCCCCTGTATTTAAGCAATTTCTGCGTAAACAACTGCCTGTACTGCGCATTCAGAAAAGAAAACACGGTTGAAAAAAGAAAAAGGTTGAGATTGGAAGAAGTAAAAAAAGAAACAGAAGTCTTAGCCGGTAAAATCGGGCATAAGCGGTTAATCGTGGTTTACGGAGAACACCCCTCCTCCGGTATAAGTTATATGGTAAGTACCATAAAGGCAATTTACGAGGTAAAAGTAAAAACAAAAAATGGCTTTGGCTCGATTAGAAGAGTAAATGTAAACGCACCTTCCTTAACTATCGAAGAATTAAAACGGTTAAAAGAAGCAGGCATTGGCACCTATCAGGTGTTTCAGGAGACATATCACCGCAAGACCTATGAACGTATCCATCCTCAAGGCACTAAAAAAGGTGATTACCTCTGGCGGCTTTACACTATGCACCGTTCTCAAGAGGCAGGCGTGGATGATGTGGGAATCGGGGTGTTATTTGGTTTATATGACTGGAAATTTGAAGTAATGGGTCTGTTATATCACAGCCGGGAACTGGAAAAACATTTCAACGTAGGACCGCATACGATCTCTTTTCCCCGGCTGCAGCCGGCAGCCAATACACCGTTTATTCAGGATACAAAATATAAGGTCTCAGATAAAGATTTTAGAAAATTGATCGCTGTAATCAGACTTTCAGTACCTTATACCGGGATGATCCTTACTGCCCGGGAGCCGGCCGATATCAGACGCCAGACAATACCAATCGGTACTACCCAGACAGATGCTTCTACCCGTATCGGCATCGGCGCCTATAGCGATAGATACGCTGAACAGGAAGCGGAAAAACAGCAGTTTCTTTTAGGAGACACAAGGACCTTGGATGAGGTGATAAGAGAGCTGGCTGAAATGGGATATATAACCTCTTTTTGCACTGCCGGATATAGATGCGGAAGGACGGGTGAAAAAATTATGGGGTTGCTTCGAAGCGGCAAAGAGGGATGGTTTTGCAAGCTCAACGCGATTTTGACATTTAGAGAATGGCTGGATGACTTTGCCTCTGAGGAAACCAAGCTGGCCGGAGAAAAAATTATAAAAAAAGAAATAGAAGAAGTCAGGAAAAGATCTTTAACTGCGCATTCTCAACTTATGCAGTATTACCGACGCCTGGAAAATGGAGAAAGAGACCTTTACTTTTGAAAAAGGCCTGCTTGAAAAGGCAGATAGGTTAAGAAAGAAATTTTGCAAGGACGAAGTGCATCTAAGAGGCATAATAGAGTTTTCCAATCATTGTGTAAGAAACTGTGTTTACTGCGGGTTGAGAAAGGATAATAAAAATATAACAAGATACAGGATGAGTGAAGAGGAAATAGTAGGGCTAGCACTGGAGATTGTTGAAAGAGGAGTAAAAACCATTGTTCTTCAATCCGGAGATGATTTTTACTACACTCAAAAATCTCTCTGCAGTATAATTTCCAAAATAAAAGCAATGGCAGATATAGCAATTACATTGAGCATCGGGGAAAGGCCGTTAGATGACTACCAGGCGTTTAGAGACAGCGGGGCAGACAGGTATTTACTTAAGCATGAAACAATAAATCCCGCGCTTTATAGAATTATGCATCCCGGCCAGGACCTAAAACAGAGAATAAAAATCTTAGAGTACTTAAAAAAAATAAGTTTTCAGGTTGGCTCAGGTAATATCGTGGGCCTTCCTCATCAGACGGTTAAGGATTTAGCCTGCGACGTATTATTTTTAAAAGACTTAGACGTGGATATGGCGGCAATTGGCCCGTTTATTCCCCAGAAAGATACGCCATTAAAAAACCAGCCGGCAGGGGATTTAGACTTATGCTTAAAGGTTCTGGCCATGGCCAGGATTTTGACAAAAAATGCGCACTTGCCCGCTACAGCTGCCCTGGCAAGTTTAGATAAGGAAAATGGACAGCTCCAGGCCTTAAAATCCGGGGCTAATGTGCTTATGCCTGACTTTACCCCCGAAAATTATCGCAAAAACTATAGGATTTATGATAATAAGGTCAAGGTAAGCTTAGAAAAGGCAAAAGACATAATCTCAAAGGCAAAAAGGATAGTTTCCTGCAGTAAAGGAGACTCTTTAAAACATGAAAAAAACTCCTAAAGGCTTAAGGCTGCATATCGCTATTTTGGGAAGAAGAAACGTGGGCAAATCATCTCTATTAAACCACCTGACCTCGCAATATGTTTCAATAGTTTCTTCTCATCCGGGCACTACCACTGACCCGGTAGAAAAACCAATGGAGCTTTTACCTATTGGCCCGGTTTTATTTATTGACACTGCCGGCCTGGATGATACAGGCGAGTTGGGTGCTTTAAGGATAGAGAAGACAATTAAGATTTTTGACCGGGCAGATATTATTCTGTTGATAGCCGAGGCCTGGGCCTGGACTGATTTTGAGGAAGGGGTCTTAAAACAAGCCGGGGAAAGAAATACTCCTATTCTGGTGGTCCTAAATAAGATTGATATCCGGGAGGTTAATCAGAATTTAACCGGGAAGCTAAAAAAACGAGGCATCCCTTATTTAGAAGTGTCCTGTTTGGATAAGACCTGGGAAGTGACTAGCAGGGTTAAGGCGGAGATAATAAATATCCTGCCGGTTGACTGGATAAACCCTCTTCCAATAATCTCTGATTTAATAACAAAGAATAATTTAGTTGTTTTAGTCATTCCAATTGATAAAGAGGCGCCTAAGGGTAGGTTAATACTTCCCCAACAGCAGACAATAAGGGAAATCCTGGACAAAAAGGCAGATTGCCTGATAACCGATGAAAAAAAGCTCTCCAGCGCGCTTAATAATTTAAAGAAAAAACCCAAGGTAGTGGTAACCGATTCCCAGGTATTTAAAGAAGTGTTTAAAGCTGTTCCCTTCAACATTCTGGTTACCAGTTTTTCCATTCTCTTTGCCCGCTCTAAGGGAGACTTGCAGGAATTTATAAAAGGAGCTGCTGCGCTTGATGATTTGAATCCTGGCGATAAGGTCTTAGTCGCCGAGGCCTGCACTCACCACCCAATAGGCGATGATATCGGCAGGATAAAAATCCCCAACTGGATTACTCAAAGAACAGGCCACAAGATAAATTTTGACGTCTATTCAGGTCACGATTTCCCCCCGGATTTAAGCAAGTATAAACTAATTATCCACTGCGGCAGTTGCATGCTAAACAGAAAAGAAACGTTATCTCGGATTTATCAAGCAAAGTCCCAAAAGATCCCCATCACCAACTACGGCATTGCCATTGCCCACCTCCACCAAAACCTAAAAAGAGCCCTTGAGGTTTTCTCGTAACAGCATTTGCCTTTTGGGCTCGGATGGAACCATGCCGCTCGAAAAATTGAGGTCCGGTTCTACCACACCCCACATTACTCACAAAAGACTAAAATTTGCTAATGGCTGTCGCATCTTTTTGCTGGCAGCAGTATAAATCTGTTAAGGAAGGACTTTTGATGAGATCCTTTAGCACTTTTGACTTGATTTTGAGGGTATTAGGGGGTAAAATATAAATATTCGTATTCATTCGGTTCATTCGGGGACGGTTCTGATGCCAAACTTAAAACGGTTCTAATCGCAATCCCAAACCTGTCCCCAAAACGCGCTGAGGAAATTTCAGAAAAAAAGTTTGCGCTTGTACTGTTTACAATTTTACACAACAAGGTGCTTGTCCTGCGCCTAACGTGGTGCAGGACCTTTTTTAAGATTAAAGCTGTTCTTGTGTTCTAAAAGGAGGAGTTATGAAGGTATTTCGACTGATTGGCTCTCTAGCTTTTGTGCTTGGGCTGTTCACTGCAATATTTGCCGGAATACCCTGGTATGTGGTCGTTGCCGACGATCCAATTATACCTTGGTGGCTTAGGATAGCAATTTTCTGCCTTCTAGGTGGCATTTTGCTGGTCCTATTGACAGTGGCTCTCGAACAAAGGAAAAACAAGACATCAGGAGAGGAACTTGCACTTACTGAGTCCCAATCCCGGATTTTACTACTGAATTCTACAGATGTACCTAACCGCGAGATCACAGAGATTTTAAATTTGGTCAAAGGACACACTATTTTTGCCATCTGGCTTGGGAAGGACCTTTCTGCCCTGGTGCGCCTGATTCTTGGCGGTGAGTTGCTTGAGTACACGGAGATGATGGGGCGGGCCCGCAAAGTGGCTACTGATCGAATGGTTGCCCAGGCTGAGAAATTAGGAGCTGACGCGATCATTAACGTTCGCTATATGACCACTAGTGTCATTGGCAGTGCTGCCGAACTTTTTGCCTACGGAACGGCCGTCAAGCTCAGCAAATAGATTATCTTGCGTAGCAATTCCGGGGACATGTGCTTGATAATTATATTCGGTATTCGGGATATTTGGCATGAAGAGTTATGCGGCCTATATGATAAGATCAATAGTTATTTGGCGGTTAGCCAACGCTTATGTTGGTCTAGAGTTAGAAAACATCTAAATTATGAGTGAAAGATTACAAAAAATATTTCAAGAAAATGCCCGGTTTGAGAAAAAGACACCTTATAACTTCTGCGACCGGTGGTGCGAACGTTGTTCTCTCGAAAAACAAATGCGCTGTAAACTTTATCAGGATGAAATTGAACAAAAAATGACCTGTATTGCCCATGGGCGAGAGCCGGATGATCCAGAGATAACCAAGAAAGTATTAGAACAGCAATTTGAAGCTACAAAAAAGATTATAGAAGAGCATTTGGAGGAAAATGAAATAGACCTTGATAGTACAGATGATCCAGAGCTTGAGAAGATAAAAGAACATATTAAGCTTGTAGAAAATAGTTCGTTACACGGCGCAGCAGAGCAGTATCGCAGGAAATCGCAAATATTTTTAAAAGATACATTTTATAAAAAAGAAGGAATAAAGCCTGAGATTACCTATGATTTTGAAACAGTTACCTGGTACCACACGCTTTTATCAGTAAAACTACACAGGGCTTTATGCGGATTTCATGAACCTGTTAACGAAGATGAGTTTGGGCTCTATGATGCCATTGCCCAGTTTGTGGTCTGCAAAAAAGCGGTTAAAGAATCAATTAAGGCTTTACGGAAAATTAAGCCGGATTTCCCTTCTCGCCATACCCAGATATTAGAACTTCTTGCTTTACTGCATAATATCCACAGCAGAATAAAGATGTTGGAGGAAAGTATATAGAACACAGTGGGTGTTCGGTGTTCGGGGACGGTTCTGGCCGCAAACTTAAAACGGTTCTAATTGCAAACCCAAA
>JAYEPI010000080.1:0-2248 GCA_034723835.1 Candidatus Omnitrophota bacterium
TGATATCCATGCCCCAGCAGTTTCAAGCCAAAAATAGTTCCTTGAGAAATAAGTTCTCTAACACTGCCCAAGATTATTAAAGAAACAGTAAACCCGCAACCCATCCCCAACCCATCAATTAACGAACTTAACATTGTATTTTTTGAGGCAAAGGCTTCTACCCTTCCCATAATAATGCAGTTAACTACGATCAGGGGAATAAATAATCCCAAAACTTTATGAAGTTGGTAGAAAAATCCGGCCATAACTAAATCAACAATGGTTACAAAGGTAGCGATAATTACGATAAATATCGGTATTCTTACACGGGAAGGTATAAACTTACGCAGGAAAGATATAACTACATTGGAGCAGATTAAAACAAATGTAGTAGCTATCCCCATCCCCAGGCCGTTCACAGCCAAGGTAGTAACCGCTAATGTCGGACATATCCCCAGCACCAGCCTGAAAACAGGATTTTGATCTACAATGCCTTTATTAAATTCTCTCCACAAGCTCATATTTGTTAATCTGTATTTAAGATAATCTTTTTATTTTTTTGAAACAGATGCAGCGCCCGGCTAACTGCCCGGGTCACTGCCCGGGAAGAAATGGTAGCTCCCGAAAGGCTATCAATATCACCTCTATCTTTCTTAACCGCCAAATTGCCTTTAACTAATTTGGAATTGGCTAGCGACCTGTTCTTAAACTGCATTCTGAACTGCAAATTTTCTATCCTCGAGCCCAGGCCGGGGGTTTCTAAATTTTGCAGGATTTCTACTCCGTTTATTTCTCCTTTAGAGTCCATCCCGGCCATAACCCGAATACTGCCGTTATAACCTTCGGCTTCAGCTTCACAAGCAACACCGGTTAAGCAGCCATTGTATTTTCCGATAAAAAATATTATTCCATCTATTTCTTTTGTATCCTTTAAAGGATCATTATTAAACATTGGCAGTATTTTACTGACTGCTGAAAGAATTTCTCCTTTTTCCTGGGCTTCAATACGGCCTTTGGTCAAGGAATTCACCAGGGCCAAACTTAAACCGGCGAGGACACAGACAAAAGTCAAAACCATTATTAAATGTAAGCTCTTTTTCATTTTTTTATCCCAAGCCTTTTTGGTTTAATATAGCGATCGATCAATGGAGTTAAGGCATTCATCAATAAAATAGAATAACATACACCTTCCGGGTATCCCCCCCATTGCCTTATCACAACCGTAATTATCCCGCAGCCTGTACCAAAGATCAGCTGGCCTTTTTTAGTTAAAGGCGTGGTAACCGGATCAGTGGCCATAAAAAAGGCCCCGAGGATTAACCCCCCGGCCAGAATACTAAATAAAGGATCCCGGCCAAAAATCCAGGAAAGCAGACCAACCACACCTATATAAGAAAAAGGGACATGCCAGGAAATAATCTTTCTTAAGAATAAAAACCCGGCTCCGATCAGCAATGCCAAGACACTCCTCTCACCCAGGCATCCCCCGGCTTTCCCGATAAATAAATTCCATAACGAGGGCAATTCAATTGAAAGATCATGTTTTAATACATCGAGGGGAGTAGCGGTTGTTAGGCTGTCAAATGGCTTTAGCCATCTGGTCATCTGAATAGGAAAAGAGGCAAGCAATGCGGCCCGGGCCGCTAAAGCAGGGTTAAAGATATTATAGCCTAGTCCGCCAAACAACTGCTTAACAATAGCTATAGCAAAAAAAGAGCCGATAGCTACCATCCACCAGGAAAGTCCGGGGGGTAAAACCATAATCAGCAGTAACCCGGTCAGGACTGCACTGCCATCATCAATGGTCACCCTGCGACGCATCATTTTTTGGCACACCGCTTCAGTAAGAACAGCTACTGATATACTGACTATTATATTGCTAAGGTTTGCCAAACCAAAAACATATAACCCCATCCCAACAGCCGGCATAAGTGCTGCTGCTGTTGACCACATAATCCGGTTGATAGATTCCTTTGACCTGATATGAGGAGAAGAAGAAACAATTAGTTTACCCATTTTTATATTTTTCGTATTATATGCAGGCTGTGCCATAACTCGGATAGGCGGGGTTTCTCAATCCCGCATGCGGGACAAGAATGTCCCGCCTATCCGTGAAAAAAGGTTGTGGATAAGTGCGACTTGGCCAGTTTAATCAACTGAACCAGGCTTCGTTGCGAACCACAGACATATTCACACGCCCCGCATTCGATACAATCAAGCGCCCCTTCCTGCCTGGCTAAATCAAAATTTCCGCACTCAACTGCCAGAC
>JAYEPI010000080.1:2258-2927 GCA_034723835.1 Candidatus Omnitrophota bacterium
GCCGCACCTCAGACAGGGATTTGATTTAAAAGAAGTCATCTCTTCTTTACCTAAAGCAACAATCCCGCACGTGCCTTTGATTATTGGCGCATCTAAACTATATTGGGCCAGGCCCATCATCGGCCCGCCCATAATTATTTTAGCCGGTTCCCGGGTAAATCCTCCGCACTCTTTAATAAGATGGCTGAATTTAGTGCCTATTCTTACTCTTAGATTTTGAGGATTCCTAATGATACTGCCGGTAACCGTAATTACCCGTTCATATAAAGGCTTACTCTCAGCCACTGCTTCATAAACCGCCAAGGCGGTCCCTACATTATTAACCACTACCCCGACATCTAAAGGCAGGCCCCCGCTGGGGACCTCTCTAGCCAGCAATGTTTTAATCAACTGTTTTTCAGCTCCCTGGGGATACTTGACAGCCAGCTCTCTTAAATAAAAACCCTCTTCTTTTTTTATCTTTTTTTTCATCAACTTGATAGCATCGGGCTTATTTTTTTCAATTGCCAGATAACAGCAGGAAGCATTCAATATTTTTTTTATAATTTTTGCTCCCTGAATAATCTCTTCCGCCTTCTCCAGCATCAATCTGTGGTCACAGGTCAAATATGGTTCGCACTCAACGCCGTTTAAAATAAAAGAATCAATTGTTTTTTCCTGGGGGGGATT
>JAYEPI010000081.1:0-2893 GCA_034723835.1 Candidatus Omnitrophota bacterium
ATTTCTTTAATAAAATGAGTTGGCGCGTCTCTAAAGGGGACTATTTCATCGACCATAATCTTTGGTTCTTCATCCCGTAGACTGACCTTGCCATTTAGAAAAACCAAAGAATCTTTGTTGATATACTTAGACAATCTTTTAAATGCCTCGGGGAAAACTATTCCCTCTGCCACTCCTTTTAAATCCTCAATAGCCATAAAGGCCATCTTTTCGCCCCTTTTGGTGGTAATTTCTTTAACCCTGTCTATAATTCCCCCGATAGTTACTTCGGCCTGGTCTCCATAATGAATTAAATCAATAGTTGAATTTGTTGAATAATCTTCTAAAAACTTCTCATATTTGGTCAGAGGATGGCCGGTAATGTAAAAACCAAGCATTTCTCTTTCAAATACCAAAAGCTGGCTTTCCGACCATTCCGATATATCGGGAATTTCCTGAAAATCATCTCTAAATGTTTTCTGGTCCTCGAATGCGTCAAAAAATGAAAGCTGGCCATTCAGCCTGTCTTTTTGCAAACTCCCGCCTACTTCCAGGGCCTTATCTAATATCGACATTAACTGAGACCTATACAGCCCCAAACTATCAAAGGCACCACACTTAATCAAACTTTCTATTACCCGGCGGTTAACCAATCTTAGGTCTACGTGCTCGCAAAAGTCATAAATAGACTTAAATTTTCCGTGCTCGGACCTTGTCTGGATAATTGACTCAAGCGCTCCCTGACCTACATTTTTGACTGCTGATAAACCAAATCTAATCGAACCGCCCACTACGGTAAATTCGGCAAAACTCTCATTTATATCCGGCGCTAAAATTTTTATCCCCACCCTTTTGGCTTCATCGATATAAAAAACAAGCTTATCGGTATTATCTTTTTCACTGCTGAGAAGAGCGGCCATAAATTCAATTGGAAAATTCGCTTTAAGATAAGCAGTCTGGTAGGAAATATAACCGTAGGCAGCACTGTGAGATTTATTAAAGCCGTAACCGGCAAAGTATTCTATCATATTAAAAATTTTTGTGGCAACTTTGCGGTCAATCCCCTTTTTTGCCGCGCCGTCAATAAAAGAACTCTTCTGCTGGTCCATAACCTCGGGAATCTTCTTGCTTATCGCCCGGCGTAAAGAATCTGCCTGCGCTAAACTAAACCCTCCTAATTCACTTACTATCTGCATAACCTGTTCCTGATAGATACAAACGCCGTATGTCTCTTTTAAGATCGGTCCCAGTTTCGGGTGGTCATATTTGACTGAAGCCGGATTTCGTTTACCAACAATAAAGTCATCAACCATCCCGCTTCCCAAAGGGCCCGGCCTATGAAGGGCAAGAAGGGCCACAATATCCTCAAATTTTTGGGGTTTTAACTTTTTAAGAAGGTCCCTCATCCCTGAACTTTCAAGCTGAAACACCCCCATTGTTTCTGCCTTGCTTAAAAGATGATAGGTCTTGCTGTCACTCAAAGTGTTCATGTCTATTTCAACAATCTTATCTTGAGTCCGTTTAATAATTTTTAAAGCCGCTTCGATAACTGTAAGTGTCCGCAGCCCGAGAAAATCCATTTTCAAAAGGCCTATCTTTTCCAGGGAATCCATGGAATATTGAGTTGTTATTTCGTCGGCGCCTGTCTTAAACAAGGGGACATATTCGTTGAGGGGAATATCGGATATAACCACCCCGGCTGCATGAATAGAGGCATTTCGGGAAAGGCCCTCCAGTAACTGCGCAGTATCCAAAAGTTGGGTAATTCTTTTATCGTTTCTATAAAGTTCTTTCAGTCTCGGTTCAGCTTTGAGGGCATGGGCTATAGTAATATTAGCTCCAACAGGAATAAGTTTAGCTATTTTGTCTACCTCTGTGTAGGGAAAGCCCGTTACCCGGCCAACATCCCTGATGACTGCCCGGGCAGCCATGGTGCCAAATGTAATTATCTGGGCAACACAGTCATTCCCGTATTTTCCCTTCACATAATCTATTACTTCATTACGGCGGGCATAACAAAAATCAATATCTATATCCGGCAGGCTTACCCTTTCCGGATTCAAAAATCTTTCAAATAATAACCCGTGCCGGCAGGGGTCTATATCGGTTATTCCTAAGGTGTATGCGGCCAGGCTTCCGCTAGCCGAACCCCTGCCCGGGCCTACCGGAATGCCTTTTTCTTTGGCAAAACGGACGAAATCCCAGACTATCAGGAAATAACTGCTGTAACCGGTCTGTTTGATTAAAGTCAGTTCATATTCCAGCCGTTCTTTAAAGGAATCGGCTTTTTGGCCGTATCTTTTCAGTAAGCCTTTAAAACAGAGATTGCGTAAATATTCATCTATTCCTTCTTTTTGAGCAAGCTTATACCGCGGCAGGTAGGTTTTAGAAAAATCCAGTTCTAAGTTGCATTTTTCAGCGATCTTCAGGGTATTGAAAACAGCCTGAGGGACTTCTTTAAAAAGCTTTTTCATTTCATCTTCGCTTTTTAAATAAAACTCATCCGTCTTAAATTTCATCCGGTTTGGATCATCAAGAGTGGTCTGGGTTTGAATACAGAGAAGAATCTCATGGGCGGAGGCATCTGAGCGGTTAAAATAATGGACATCGTTGGTGGCTACCAGTTCAACAGAAAATTCTTTGCCCAGCTTCACTAATTCTTTATTCAACTTCTTCTGGTCGCTGAGAGAGTGGTCCTGCAATTCAAGATAAAAATTTTCCGGCCCGAAAACATTCTTAAACCAGTCAATCAGTTTCCTGGCTTCATCTTCCTGGCCGCTTAATATAAACTGGGCCAATTCGCCTTTTAAACAACCGCTTAAACAAATCAATCCCTGGCAATACTCGGCCAGTAATTCTTTATCAATTCGCGGCCGGTAATAAAAACCTTCCAAATAAGCAAAACTGGCCAATT
>JAYEPI010000082.1:0-2881 GCA_034723835.1 Candidatus Omnitrophota bacterium
CAACTACTGGTGAGTAGTTGTCTGCGTTTGCATTTTTGCCAGGTGTTTAAAGAGGCCTCCCGACAACCTCTGCATGCGATTTTTGCCTCGGCTACCTCGGTCGAAGCCTTTCACCCCCTTACCGTTTCCTCAACGCCCTTTCCATTTCCCGCTGCGCTGTTTTCTTGCGCAACTGCCGGCGTTTATCGTATAATTTTTTACCTTTGCAAAGGGCCAGTTCTACCTTGGCAATGCCGTGCTTAAAATACATCTTCAGCGGCACAATGGTAAGTCCTTTTATCGAAAGGCGGCTGGCTAATTTTTTTATTTCTCTTTTATGAAGAAGTAACTTCCTGGCCTTGAGGGGATCATAATCCCTCCGGTCAATATGACTGTAAGGAGGCACATGAAGGTTATATAAAAAAATCTCCTCTTTCTCAATCCGGCCAAAGCTGTCGTTTAAACTTACGTTACTTTCTCTTAATGACTTAACCTCCACTCCCTGCAGCCGGATACCGGCTTCATAAGACTCCAAAATAAAATAATCTCTCTTTGCCTTCTTATTAGTAGCTATAATCTCTTCTTCAGCCATAATCTTTTATATCATACAAGCCGATAATAAGCAAGAGCTAGCGGTGAAAGGTACCGACAATTTGCCGTTAAGGCAAATTGTCGGTATTAATTCGCAATATAACTTACAAAAATCTTCGATTTTTGTAAGTTATTTGCTCATTAAATTGACAAAATGGGTGATACAAGATATAATCTGAAAAGGTTATTTAAGGGGATATGGCGGAATTGGTATACGCGCTAGCTTCAGGAGTTAGTGGCCGCAAGGCCTTGAGAGTTCGAGTCTCTCTATCCCCACCACAGCCCAGCCGGCGAACTTTACCTTAACCGCTTAAGGTAAAAGAACCGCTGTTGCCAGCACTGTAGAAAAACCATTCCTGACAATGGTGGATTTAGTTATGTTGCTGGTTTTAACAATCTTATCGCTCATCCGCCATACTTCTTTTAACTCATCCCAGGATTTATCTTCGTCAAATTCTATCCCCAGGGTAGAAGCAAGCATAGCCGCAGCCATATCTTCAGCGTGGTCTCCGGCCTCTTCATCGGTCTGGCCATAAGCGTGATACTCGCTTAAATAGCCGTAGGCATTGGAATCCGTAGGAATAGCGCACCCTACAGAGGAGGCGATAAGACGGCGGGGTTCATTGCTTGCGCATCTGGCCATTACACAATAGGTAATCATACCCGGAGGCAGATCTTTGAGCCCTTCCGCCTTTGAAACAATCCTGCACTCCGGAGGCAGTATACTCGAGACATGGACTATATTGAATTTTTCTATTCCCGCGTCACGCAGCGCTAATTCGAAACTTCTGAGTTCATACTTATGTGAACCCACGCCTTTTGTAAAAAACATCCTTTTAGGAACAAAGCCCATAGTTTAATCCCCTCCCCTTATCTACCATGTCTTCTCGGATTTTTTTCCTTTTTTTAATTTTCTTTTCTCCTTTATACTCATCTGAGATTCCTTCTTTGCTTTTTTTTCTCCTTTATCCATTTTACCCATTTCCCGCGACATAGTTGCACCTCCCTTAAACTACTATATTGCTATATCGTTAAATTCAGAATGTGTCGTAATAACAACACCCTACGAATAGCCGGGATTTCCCAACCCCGGCCCGTGTTGCGGCGGGACTAGAAAGTCCCGCCTATCCGGGAAAAGCGAATTATGACACAATCTGAGTTTAACAATTTATTTAAATATATACCCTAGCAACCGATAAACAAGTTTAGCCGCTAAAAAATCGGAATAGACCTCATCCGGGATAGGGGCCAGCTCTACAACATCAAAACCCACTATTTTTTTACTCGAGGCTATTGTTGAAAGTAAAGAAATAATATCATACCAACCCAACCCCCCAGGCTCCGGCGTACCAACTGCCGGCATAATCGAAGGGTCTAATACATCAAGGTCAATAGTAATATATATATTTTCCCCTAAGGATGAAATAATGTTTTTACAATCCTGCGGATGCTTGATAGTCTGCTCAGCAGATACAATTCTTGCCGCAGTTTTATCAATAAATTCCGCACCTTCCCGGCTTAAATTCCTAACCCCGATTGTGATAACCGGGGCTAACTCTCTTAACCTGCGGCCGGTGCAGGCATGATTAAAGAAACTACCTTCATAGCTATCTCTTAAGTCGGCATGGGCATCAAATTGAATAATGCTTAAATCTGAATATTTTCTCCCAAGCACCCGGGCCATCCCTATGCTCACGGTATGTTCGCCGCCCAACAATACCGGAAACTTCCCGCTATCAATCATTTCTGAACCCAGCCGGTGTATCTTGTCAACCATTTCTTCAGGCGAAAAGCCCGCTAAAACCGGTTCATCCAGCGTATTAATCCCTATCTTATAAGTTTCTTTTTCCAATTCCTCATCATATAATTCTACCTGGCCGGAGGCCTTAATTATCGCTTTCGGACCTTTAGCTGTCCCGGGGCGATAAGTAACAGTTGCCTCATAGGGCGCGGGTAAAACGGCTACTTTTGAAGACTTCCAGGAAGAATATTCCGGTTCCAGGCCACAAAAAATAAATTTTTTCATTCCCTATTTCTTTTTTTTCTGCTTTTCTTTTCAAATAACTCATCAAGGGCCTTGATCTGAATTTCCTGCTCGGTGTCTTTTTTTATCCGCCTAACTAGACTAAGTATCTCTCTATCCTTTATGGCCAATTTCTCCGAACAAATAATTGACAATAAACGGGTATTAAAATTCATATGCAGTTCGAGGCCCTGCAGGCGCTCTTTTATCTCAGAGAGATTTCCCCAGATTTTATCAAGGTGTTTACGGTCATATTTTAACTCGCTGTTTAAAATCCCTATTTCTTTT
>JAYEPI010000083.1:0-2876 GCA_034723835.1 Candidatus Omnitrophota bacterium
GTCATTGATAAGTTAGATTTAACTTTAGTCAGGGCCGCGAGAAATATCCCGGGGTTAGCTATAAAAAACTCGGATAGCCTTAATGCTTATGATTTAATGAGGCATCACAAACTGGTTATTACCGAACAAGCCCTTAAAGCTGTGGCTGCCCGGCTGCTGAAACACAAAACACAGACAAAGAACACAGATGAAAGAACACAGATGAGCACAGATAAAAAAACACAGATGAGCACAGATGAAATAATACACAGATGAGCACGGATAAAAACAGACAGATGATCACAGATGTCGTTGCAGAAAACCCGATTTATAAACTCGGTATGGATAAATACAAATTTTTAAAAAACAGGGTATTTTGCTCTTATCTGTGTTTATCTGTATCTTTTCATCTGTGTTCATCTGTGGTTAAAGAGATTATTAAAGAACAATGAAAGATTCGTATTCCATAGTTAGATATATGCTGATAACCGAAAAAAGCACTAAATTAGGGCCGTTCAATAAATATTTCTTTTCGGTTGATGTTAAGGCTAATAAATTGGAAATAAAAAAGGCTGTTGAGGACATATACAAAGTAAAAGTCAATGATGTTAATACTATGAAGGTACGCGGCAAGAAAAAAAGAGTGCGTTTTCAGGAAGGAAGAACATCTAATTGGAAGAAGGCTATCGTGACTTTGGCCGAAGGGCAAAGCATAGAAATAACATAGGGTAAAGGAATACATGGGTATAAGAAAGTTTAAGCCAACGACGCCTACAAGAAGATTTGGAAATGTATCTACATTCGAGGAGATTACTTCCAAAAAGCCGGAGAAATCTTTAACTAAGATACTTAAAAAGAAAGGTGGTAGAAATGTAGCCGGTCGTATTACCATAAGACACCGTGGCGGTGGCCATAAACGAAGATACAGAATTATCGATTTTAAAAGAGATAAATATGATATTCCGGCAAAGGTATTGTCTATCGAGTATGACCCGAATAGATCTGCCAGAATAGCCCTTGTTAAATATGATGACGGTGAAAAAAAATATATAATTGCTTCTTCAGATTTGACCGTAGGCAGTAAAATCATTTCCAGCGCAAGTGGTGAAATAAAATCCGGTAATGCCCTGTCTCTTCGTAATATTCCGGCAGGTATACCTATTTATAATATTGAATTGAAAAGTGGTCAGGGCGGTAAGTTAGTGCGAAGTGCCGGTAATAACGCTTTAATCGCTGCCAAGGAAGGTGAATTTGCCCATGTTAAACTGCCTTCGGGTGAAATACGGCTGATAGGACTTGATTGTTTTGCTACCATTGGCCAGGTTTCAAATATAGACCGCGATACTTTATCTTTCGGCAAAGCCGGCCGAAAGCGATGGCTGGGTATAAGACCGACTGTCAGGGGGGTAGCTATGAATCCTGTAGATCATCCCCTTGGTGGTGGCGAGGGAAAGTCTTCCGGCGGCAGGCATCCCGTTACACCCTGGGGTAAGCCCACCAAGGGGTTCAAGACAAGAAAAAAAAGAAGATATTCCGACAGGTTTATCATTAAACGCAGAGAAAGAAAAAAGAAAAAGAGGTAAAATATGGCACGTTCTTTAAAGAAGGGTGCGTACGTTGACCCCAAACTTTTGGCAAAAGTTGATAAAGCAAAGAGATTGGGCGATCGAAAAGCAATTAAAACCTGGTCGCGGCGCTCTATCATAACTCCGGATTTTATAGGCTTAACCCTGTCTGTTTATAATGGAAAAAAGTTTATGCCGATTTTTATTACTGAAAATATGGTAGGGCATAAGCTTGGGGAATTTTCACCAACCAGAATATTCAGAAGGCATGGTACTGCTACTGAGGTTTCTATGGCGCTGAAATAAATAAATTGCTAACTTCAGACTGTGCCAGTAGGGGCTTGATTCATCAAGCCCTCTATGAAGGGTTCGATACCCTTACGGGCACAAGTAAATCGAACCCCTACAATATGTTGTATATGATTATTCGAAAAATGAATTACGACAAGGGACAAAAATGATTTCCAGGGCAATTGCCAGATATATTAGGATTTCTCCGCCGAAGGTAAGACAGGTGACCCGGCTGATTCAGCGTGAAGATGCTCAAAAGGCTTTGGTTATTTTATCAGGCGTGAAGAGAAAATCTGTTGCTTACATTGCTAAAGTTCTAAAGTCTGCGATTAGCAATGCTAAGCGGAAACCGGATATTAAAGAAGAGAATTTATATATTTCCCGGATAATCGTGGATAATGGCCCGGCTTTAAAGAGGTTTCGGCCACGGGCAATGGGTCGGGCTGCTCCGATTTTAAAAAGAACATCTCATATAACTGTGGAATTAGATAAAAAACCATTTAAGGCACAGATAAGCACAGATAAGAAAAACAGATCAGAGCAGATGAAAAAAACAGATAAGCGCAGATCTGTGTATAAAAGGAGTTAAATAACCGATCATGGGACAAAAAATACACCCAATAGGACTGAGATTAGGATATATTAAAGATTGGAGTTCCTCATGGTTTGCAAAAAAGAAGGATTTCTCCAGGCTTGTTTACGAAGACCTAAAGTTGAGGCGTTTCGTCAGGGAAAGATTTTCCTTTGCTGGTATAGCCAGGGTTGAAATTGAACGTGCCAGGCATAAGGTTAAGCTTATTATTTATACCGCTAAACCCGGTATTATAATTGGACGGCGCGGACAGGAAATTGACCGGCTTAAAGAAGACCTTCAAAAATTTACCAGCCAGGAGATTTATGTTGATATAAAAGAAATAAAATTTCCCGCATTTGAGGCCCAATTAGTTGCCGAGAATGTTGCATTTCAGCTTAAAAGGCGCGTTAATTTCCGTCGGGCAATGAAAAAGGCAATAAGCACTACAATGGAAAATGGGGGATTGG
>JAYEPI010000084.1:0-11390 GCA_034723835.1 Candidatus Omnitrophota bacterium
ACCGGCATCATCAGCATTAACATTATAGCGGGTTTTACCATTTTCAATCACGCCCAACGGGGCTATTACCGGGATATAATGCCGGCTTGTCAATTTATTTATCGACCGTTCATTCACCGAAGACATTTTACCGACATAACCGATATCTTTAAATAAACTATGTCTTTTAACCTTTAAAATTTTACGGGTCCCGTCTAAACCATCGGCCTTTCCGCCTAACTGTTCAATTTCGTCTACAATTTGTTTATTCAAATCAGAAAGCGCTTCTATCACTATCGGGATGGTTTTCTTATCAGTCACCCTTAAACCGTCAACAAATTGCGGTTGGATATGAACAGCCTTCATCTTCTGGTCTATTACCGGCCCTCCGCCGTGAACCACAACAGGCCTGATCCCGACCAGGCTTAAAAATACTATATCCTGCAAAATGTCTTTTCGGATATCATCATTCATCAGCATACTTCCGCCGAATTTGATAACTATCACTTTGCGGTGAAATGTCCTGATATAAGGCAATGCTTCGATTAAGACATCAGCCTTTTCGATGATTTTTTCCATAACCTCTATTTATCCTTACATATTCAGCGGATAAATCTCCGGTCCAGACCGCGGTCTGATATTTGCCCAAGTTAAGGTTTATTAAAATTCTTATTTTCTTTCCGGCAAGCACATTCTTTAACCTTTTTTTATCGGCTGTAACCGGTTCGCCTTTAGAAAATACCTTTACGTCGCCAAAATAGAGATCAACCAGGTCTTGTGTAAAACTTATTCCCGAATCTCCCAAACTGGCCGCCACTCTTCCCCAATTAGGATCCTCCCCGCCTAAGGCTGTTTTTACCAGAGGGGAATTGGCTATTTTAAACGCCGCCTGCTTGACATCATTCTTACTCCGTCCGCCCTTAACAATAATCTCAATAAATTTAGTTACCCCTTCGCCGTCATTTACCATCATCTCAGCCAAGGCCCGGGTCACAAAATCTAAACCATTTTGAAAAATAAGAAACCCACTATTCCTTTTAACTATCTTCCTATTTTGGGCTAATCCATTGGCCAGGATAAAAACCGTATCATTGGTGCTCATCTCACCGTCAATGGTAATTAAATTAAATGAATTAGCTGCTGATTCTTTTAAGGCCGCGTTCAAGACCGGCTTAGAAATATTTACGTCGGTGGTGATAAAAACGAGCATGGTCGCTAAGTTGGGCGCGAGCATGCCCGCGCCTTTAGCTATAGCCCCAATGGTAACCGGCCGGGAGCCGATCTTTAACCTCACGGCTATTTCCTTGCAAACAGTATCAGTGGTCATAATTGCCCTGGCTGCCGGGCTGCTGCCGTTATAACTCAACTGCTTTATTAATCCCGGAATAGATTTTTGTATTTTGGCAACATCTAAAAACTTACCAATAATGCCGGTTGAAGCCAAAAGCACGGATTTATCATTTATTCCCAATTTCAGGGCTGTAGCGCGGGCAAGTTTATTGGCCGCGCTTAACCCCCTTTTCCCGGTGCAGCTATTCGCATTGCCGCTGTTTATCAGGATGGCCTGAATGGATCCATATTTTAAATTTCTTTTACTGATCTTTATCGGCGCTGCCGGAAATTTATTTGTAGTGAACACACCGCCGGCTTCTGCCGGAACATCGGAATAGATCAAAGCCAGGTCCCTGCCTCTTTTTTTAAGCCCGCAATTAATTCCGCCGGCCTTAAAACCTTTCGGAGCGGTTATTCCACCTTTGACTGGCATTATATTTGGCATTTTAAATTGTTAATTGTTAATTTTGCAATGAAATTTTGATTTTAGAGTAATCCGGCAGTCTCCTGAAAGTTAAACATTATATTCATATTCTGGACAGCCTGACCGGCAGCTCCCTTGGTTAAATTATCTATAGCGGAAACAATTATTATTCTTTCGGATATTTCTTCGCTCCAGATGCCAATATCGCAAAAATTGGTTTCAATAACCTCTTTGAGTTGAGGAAATTGACCCGCGGTTTTAATCCTGACAAACGGTTCATCTTTATAAAAATCTCTAAATATACTCAAGATATTTTTCAATGTTATTTTTTTGGCCTTTTTAAAATAGATCGTATTCAATATACCCCTGTTTACCGGCGCCAGATGAGGAACAAAGGTTATTTTGATTGGATATCCGGCCAGTCTTGTTAATTCTTGGTTTATTTCCGGAGAATGCTGGTGTTGATTAATCTTATAGGCCTTAAAATTCTCTGCTACTTCTGAAAAATGCAGTTCCAGCGCCGCCCTTCTTCCGGCTCCGGTCAGGCCTGTTTTAGAGTCAACAATTATATCCGGATGGTCAGCAAGGCCCTCTTTTAAAAACGGTGCCAATGCAAGAATAATGCCGGTGGGATAACAACCCGGATTGGCAATCAACTTAGCCTTTTTAATCTCTTTTCTATATAATTCGGGCAGGCCGTAAACAGCGCTATCTACCAGCGAAGGACTGCCGTGCCTGGCCTTATACCATTGTTCATAAAGCGCGATATTCTTTAATCTATAATCAGCGCTTAGATCTATTACCTTTTTGCCTAATTTTAAAAACTCCGGGGCAATATTCATTGAAACCCGATGGGGCAGGGCCAGAAAGACTACTTGACTTTCAGCCGCTACCTTGGCAATATCTTTCAAATTAGCGCATTCCATCTCTATTTTTCCGGTAAATCTGGGAAAGATCTCAGAGATACTAGAGGCCTTTTCTATTTTAGCAGTAAGCGAGGTTATTTTTATCTTAGGATGATCGATAAGAAGCCTGATTAGCTCCTCACCGGTATATCCGGTAGCCCCGACAATAGCAGCCTTAAGCATAAATTTCTCCTCTTTTTTATGGATAGACGCAGACAGATGATCTTAAATTACTCTAAACACGAATTACACACGAATTCGTGAACATTCGTGTGTAATTCGTGTGTAATTGTATATTTGTGTTCTCACAATATTTTTCAGTAAGTAACATCTTAAGTTCTTAAATTATAGCCTTAGTATAAAATAAAAAACCTATTTTGTCAACCTGAAACGCAGGCCAAAATAGGTTTTAGTCCTTTTATCTGAGTTTGTTACCTAACGGCAGCAAACTTGAATGAGTTTGGCAACCAACTCATCTCAATCAACTATCGCAGATATTAACGCTTTGTATATTGAAACTTTTTTCTAGCTCCTTTCTGGCCGTACTTTTTGCGTTCTTTCATACGAGGATCACGGGTTACAAAGCCAAAGCTACGCAAGGTCTTTTTCAGCCCTGTATCGGCCTTAGCCAAAGCCCGGGCAATACCATGGCGAACAGCTCCTGCTTGGCCGCTGATACCGCCTCCTTTGACATTAGCTGTCACATCATATTTATCTATAGACTTTGTACTAACTAACGGCTGTTTGATAAATACACAAAGGTTTTCTATGGGAAAATACTTTTCCAGCGGTTTTTTATTAATATTAAACACGCCTTTGCCGCTAAAAATCCTAACCCTGGCCACAGCCCTTTTTCTACGGCCAGTAGCCCAATATATTTCTTCTGCCACTTTATACCTCCAACACTGCCGGAGCCTGGGCCTGATGAGAATGCCCAGATCCTCCATAAACCTTTAACTTTTTAATCATCCTTCTGCCCAACCTATTATGGGGTAACATTCCTTTAACAGCATGATAAATAACATCTTGCGGTTTTTTTGCTATTAACGACTTTAGTTTTTCTTCTTTTAATCCGCTGGGATAACCGGAATAACGTTTATAAACCTTATTTTCCAGCTTATTACCGGTAACCTTAATCTTTGCCGCATTAATCACTATTACCGGGTCCCCGGTATCCAAATGAGGGGTATATATAGGTTTATCTTTACCTCTTAATATAGAAGCAATCCGACAGGCTAATCTTCCTAAAATCTTACCCTCAGCATCAATCAAATGCCACTTCCTCTTGATATCCTTTTCTTTTGCTACATATGTCTTATTTGCTGCATATGTATTAACCATAATAACCTCTTACAATCAGGCTAAAATATTACCACATCAATTTATTCTTGTCAAGTTTTTATAATTAACCCGCATCAAGCACAATCCGCGGGCAGGTGCAGTGGGCCCGGCCAGCCGCCGGTCTTTTGCCTTAACAAGTTGTTTTACATAACCCGGATTAAATCTGCCCCTGCCTACCTCAATCAATGTCCCAACTATTATCCTTACCATATTATACAAAAATCCATTGGATTCAACCTCTATGGTTATCAAATTTTTTTTCCGGGTAATACTTAATCCCTTTATGGTTCTGATTGAATTACCTGATCTAGTTGCCCGGCCTTGAAAAGACTTAAAGTTATGCCTCCCTAAAATATGTTTTGCGCCTTTTTCCATATTTTCTAAATCCAATGAATAGGGTATAAACAGGCAGTAACGGCGGTTAAAAGGCGAAGGCGTACCGGTATTTAAAATAAAATACTTATATGTTTTTGAAGCGGCGTCAAATCGCGAATGGAAATTTAAACTTGCGTTTTGGGCTCTTTTAATAACAATATCAAAGGGTAAATAACTGTTTAAAGCTGCCTGAATTTTATCCAGGCTAAGTTTAGAATTTACCCTAAAGTTTGCTACCTGGCCCCGGGCATGAACCCCGCTGTCTGTCCGGCCGCTGGCAATGAGTTTAACTTTCTTTTGGAAAACCTGCAGCAAGGCTTTTTCCATTACCTCTTGTATGGTCAAACTCTCAGGCTGTAACTTCTGTGTCTGCCAACCACAATAATTGGTCCCGTCATATTCGATCGTTACTTTAATATTGCGCATATACCTTTTTTGTATTGCGTATTGCGTCGTGCGTATTGCGTTAAAATCTAAACGCAATACTCAATACGCAGGACGCACGACGAATCTTAGTAATTTTTGCCTTGCATTAAATGTTCGGCGATCTGGATGGCATTCAGGGCCGCGCCCTTTCGCAGGTTATCAGAGACAATCCAGAGATTAAGGCCGTTTGGTATGGATTCATCTTTACGGATTCTACCGACACAAACATCGTCTGTCCCGGCTGCCTGGATAGGAAGAGGATATTCGCGATCAGCAATATCGTCTACTACCTTAACGCCTTTTGCCTTGCCAAGGATCTCCCGGGCCTGTGAAGGGGTTAAGGCCTTCTCGGTCTGGATATTTACGCTTTCAGAATGCGATATAAAGACAGGGACCCTGACAGCTGTAGCGGTTATCTTTAAGGATGGGACCTGCATTATCTTTCTGGTTTCATTAACCAGTTTCATTTCTTCTTTTGTATAGCCGTTATCTTGAAAATCGTCTATCTGGGCAATTAAGTTAAAAGCAATTTGATGGGGAAGAATGTTCTTGTTTACATTGATTTGTTTTTGCGACAGAAAATTTTCCGTCTGTTGTTTTAATTCATCTACCGCAGCCTTACCCCATCCGGAAACAGCCTGGTAAGTAGAGATAACCATCCTTATTATCTTTGCCTTTAAGTGAAGCGGCCATAAGGCAGTCACTAATTGAATCGTTGAGCAATTGGGATTGGCAATAATCCCCTGATGGGTATCTATCATTTGGGGGTTTACTTCGGGAACTACCAATGGAACGTCCTTATCCATCCTGAATGCGCTGGTGTTATCGATTATTATAGCGCCGTCCTTAACCGCCAAGTGAGCAAACTCCTTACTTATTGCCGCGCCCGCGCTGGAAAGAATTATGTCTACGCCTTTGAAAGAGGCCTGGCTTAAATTCTCTACCTTTATCTGGTCATTACCAAATTTCAATATCCTGTCTTTGGAGCGGCCTGAGGCAAGCAGTCTCAGGGCATTAACCGGAAATTTCCTTTGTTCTAAAATCTTTAGCATTTCAGTGCCGACCATCCCGGTTGCACCGACTATTGCTATGTTATACTTCTTCATTGCCAAAATCCTTTCGAAAAACCCCGCTTTACTAAATTGTTAAACTAAGGTATTTCACCACGAGATCTCCGACCTCACTTGTGGAATAACCCATGTTTCCGGCAGATAAACTTTTCAACTTTTCACTGGTAACCTTGACGATTGATTTCTCAATTAAACCAGCGGCCTTTTCTTCTCCTAAATGTTCCAGCATCATTTGGCAGGCAGAAATAGCAGCCAGAGGATTGATAATATTTTTGCCGGTATATTTCGGCGCTGAGCCGCCAATAGGTTCAAACATAGAAACCCCTGCGGGATTGATATTGCCGCCGGCAGCTATCCCCATTCCGCCCTGGATCATTGCGCCAAGATCTGTAATTATATCTCCGAACATATTATCAGTAACAATCACGTCAAACCATTCGGGATTTTTTACCATCCACATACAGGTAGCATCAACATGGGCATAATCAGTGGTAATATCCGGATAATGATGCGCTAGTTCATAAAATGTCCTTTCCCATAAATCCCAGGCATAGGTTAATACATTGGTCTTACCGCAAAGAGTTAATTTCCTGGCCTCATTTCTTTTTCTTGTGTATTCAAATGCATAACGAATACAGCGTTCAACCCCTTTTCTTGTGTTAACTGACTGCTGAATAGCTATTTCCCCGGGAGTTCCTTTATACTGAAAACTCCCTTTGCCTACATATAGACCTTCGGTATTTTCTCTGACCACTACGAAATCTATATCCTCCGGGTTTTTATCTCTTAACGGCGTCCAAACACCGGGATATAATTTAACCGGCCGCAAGTTTATATATTCTTCAAGTGAAAACCTTATTTTAAGCAACATCCCCTGTTCCAGTATACCTGGTTTTACATCAGGATGCCCCACCGCTCCTAAGTAAATGGCATCCATTTTTTTAAATTCTTCTATCGCTGAATCAGGCAGGATCTCTCCTTTTTTCAGATACCTTTCTCCGCCAAAGTCATAGATTTTAGTCTCATACTTAAAGCCGGTAATATCGCTAACAGCTCTTAAGACCTTCAATCCCTCTTTGATTACCTCCGGGCCTGTTCCATCACCCGGTATTACCGCAATTTTATACATTGAACTTCCTCCGTATCCATTCCATTAAGCCTCCGAATTGAATTATATCTTTCATAAAATCCGCAAATGGCTGTGAATTAAAGGACAGGCCCAGAGTTAAATCATTAATCCGGCCTTTGGAAATATCAATTTCTACCTGGTCTGCCTGATTTACCTTTTTAATCCCCCGGCACTCCAAAATAGGCAGGCCTATATTTATGCAGTTACGGTAAAATATCCTGGCAAATGATTCGGCAACAACACAGGCTATCCCGCATCCTTTTATCGCTAAAGGTGCGTGTTCTCTCGATGAACCGCAACCAAAGTTCTCGCCGGCCACAATAATATCTCCCTTTTTTACCTTTGCGGCAAAACCTTTATCAACGCCTTCCAGGCAGTATTTGGCTAATTCATTGGTATCGGTAGTAGTCAAGTATCTGGCCGGAATAATATCATCGGTATTGATATTATCTCCAAATACCCACGCCCTGCCTTTTAGTTTCAATTTCTTTCCCTCCTTTAAAACGCTAATTTTCGCTAATCCTCAAGAACGCTAATGTCCGCTAATAATTCGCGTAAATTAGCGGAAATTAGCGAATAAAATTAGCGTAAATTAGCGTTTTATTCAAAAACAGCGCCGGTATTTGCCGGCCCTACTTGTTTTGAATAGCGATACATATATCCTTTGGTTATACTCGACGGAGGACTTTTCCATTTTTTAAAACGCTGTTCTATCTGATGATCGGTTAATTTTATATCTAGTTTCCGGTTGGGAATATCAATTTCAATTAGGTCCCCGTCTTCTACAATTCCCAATGGTCCTTTATTAGCTGCCTCCGGAGAAATATGACCAATAGCCGCCCCCCTGGTGCCTCCGGAAAATCTACCATCAGTAAGTAAGGCAACATCCTTATCCAGGCCCATCCCGGCTACTGCCGAGGTCGGACTAAGCATTTCTCTCATTCCCGGCCCGCCCCTTGGGCCCTCATAACGGATTACAATCACCTCTGCCTTATGAATCTTACCATCTAAAATCGCTTTTACTGCATCTTCCTCTGAATTATAGACCCTTGCCGGGCCTTTGTGTTTTAACATTTCTTCAGCCACAGCTGATCGTTTGACAACCGCGCCATCCGGCGCTAAATTCCCAAATAGAACCGTAAGCCCTCCGGTGGAATGATAGGGCTTATCCAAAGGCCTGATAACTTCAGCATTAATTATCCGGGCATCCTTTATGTTCTCTCCTATATTCTTTGTGCTGACTGTCATTTCATCTAAATTTATCAAATCTCTTTTTGATAATTCATTTATAATCGCGCTTACACCCCCGGCTAAATTTAAATCTTCGAGGTGTTGATGACCAGCCGGCGACATATTACAAATATGGGGTGTTTTATCACTAATCCGATTAAATTTATTTAAATCTAACTTTATCCCGGCTTCTTTAGCAATAGCCGGTAAATGCAGGACTGTATTAGTCGACCCTCCAAATGCCATATCTACGGCAATAGCATTTTCAAAGGATTTCGACGTCATAATATCCAGCGGCTTGATATCTTTCTTTACAAGTTCCATTATTTTCATACCTGCGTCTTTGGCCAAAATCTTTCTGGCTATATCTACAGCCGGGATTGTGCCATTGCCCTTAAGCGCCATTCCCAAAGCCTCGCTTAAACAATTCATCGAATTAGCGGTAAACATACCACTGCATGACCCCGGACCGGGACAGGCGGTATCTTCTATTCTTTTTAACTCCTCTTCAGTCATCTGGCCGATACTTAATTTGCCCACACCTTCAAAGCAGGTTATTAAATCAATATGCTTTCCATCTAAACAACCCGCAAGCATCGGGCCGCCGCTAATAACTATTGCCGGTATATTAAGCCGGGCAGCAGCCATTAACATACCGGGCACAATCTTGTCGCAATTGGGTATTAAAACCAAACCATCGAAAGGATGGGCCATAACCATTATCTCTACAGAATCAGCAATCAGTTCTCTTGAGCCCAGGGAATACTTCATTCCCTGATGCCCCATCGCAATACCGTCACAAACACCGATTGTGCAAAATTCCATCGGCGTACCCCCGGACATCCTCACGCCCTGTTTTACCTCTTTGGCAATATCGCCCAGATGAATGTGGCCGGGAACTATTTCATTAACTGAATTGGCAATGCCAATTATCGGCTTAGAAAGGTTTTCATCGGTATAACCCATTGCTTTAAAAAGACTGCGATGCGGGGTACGATCTATTCCTTTCTTCATCATATCTGATCTCATTTCCCTGCTCCCTTTATAATTCCTTATAAATAATTAATAACTGATTACACAGATTATATTTTAGAACGGCTTTCAAGATAACGCAGGGCAGCAACAGCCGCAGTTGCGCCTTCACTGCAGGCAGTAACTATCTGGCGCAGCATCTTTTTTCTACAATCCCCGCAGGCATAGATTCCCTCAACCGAGGTTTTCATATTTTCATCAGTAATTATGTATCCCTCTTTATCCATATCCACAGCACCTTTTAGAAATCCCGTATTGGGTTCGAAACCAATATAAATAAAAATAGCCCCGGGATATATCTCTTTGATCTCCCGGCTAATTACATTTTCAATCTTTATTCCGTCTAGTTTATCGTTACCTATAATCTCACTGACTTTTGCCTGCCAGAAGAAATCTATTTTTGGGTTGGATATGGCCCTGTCTCGTAGTATTTTATCGGCCCGCAGGGCATTACGACGATGAATTACGGTTACTTTATTTGTATACTTAGTTAAGAATAACGCTTCTTCAATCGCTGTGTTGCCGCCTCCGACAACCGCTACATCTTTTCCTTTAAATAATGGTCCGTCGCAGGTAGCGCAATAAGAAACCCCTTTCCCGGTTAACTTTTTTTCTCCCGGAATTCCTAATTTTCCCGGATTGGCCCCGGCAGCTATAATTACTGCCGGAGCTTTATAGCTTTTTGCTTTCTGCGTTGTTATAACTTTTTGTTCTGTAATTTTAACTATATTGTCAGTTACAATTTCTACCCCAAAGCGTTTGGCCTGTTCTGCCATAGCCCCCATTAGTTTAATCCCGGAAATATCATTGGAAAAACCGGGATAGTTTTCAATAACATCAGTGGTTAGCGCCAATCCGCCGGCTATACCTTTTTCAAATAAAATTGTTTTCAGGCCTCCCCGGGAGGCATACATGCCTGCGGTTAGTCCCGCGGCACCACCGCCTATAATAATAAGATCATACATATGGTTTAATTTTTGCTTCTAATTCGGACTTAGGCACAACCCCTACAACCTTTTCCGCTATCTTGCCGTCTTTAAAGATAGCCAGGGTGGGTATACCCATGATTTCGTATTCTACAGCAGTATTGCGGCCTTCGTCTACGTTAAGCTTACAAACCTTCAGCCTGCCCTGATAATCAGCAGCTATTTCTTTGACTATCGGAGCAATCATAAAACACGGTCCACACCAAGGGGCCCAAAAATCCACCAGCACCGGAAGGTTTGACTCTAATACCTCTTTTTTAAAAGTTTCATCGTTTAAATTAATTTCATCCAAATTAATCTCCATAATCCTGCTCCTTTCTTTTTAAGCGCTAATTTCCGCTAATTATTCAAAGCGCTAATTTTCGCTAATCTTTCCGAAAATTTTTTTGTTCAATCTTTTAGCTACCAAACCAGCTGCTTTTTCTCCTGAAAGCAGCATCCCGCCAAATATCGGGCCCATCCGGGGAGCACCATATACTGCGTTGGCAGCCATGCCTGCTACATAGAGATTGGGAAAGATTTCGGCTGTATTTGTTAATATAGCTTCTTCTCCTACTTCCGCCCACATCGGTTTCTCACCCAATACCCTGCCGGTCTCGGTATTTAAAGCCACACCCATTTTTTTTTCAACAACCTTAGCTAATTCAGATCCATGACCGGTAGCATCTATGGTAAATTTAGCCCGGACAGCTATCGGGTCAACATGAAAACCGGCAATATCTACCGCACTCCAATTAATTACCACACCGCTTACCCTTTGATGCCTTATCATTACATCTTCCACGCTCATCAGGTTAAAGATTTCCACACCTGCCTTTGCAGTCTTAGAACATAAAGTAGAAGCTACTTCAACAGCATCTGCTAAATAGTATCCCTTTTGATACAACTTTAAATTAATTTTAAATTCATCCAGGATATGTCTGGCCTTTTTTTGCACCACTATCTTGTTGAACATTATCCCGCCGCCCCATATTCCTCCGCCAATGCTTAATTTTCGCTCAAACAAAACTACCTTTACCTTTTTCCTGGCTAAATAATAGGCAGCTACCAATCCTGCCGGGCCAGCACCGGCAATGACCACATCCGTTTGCAAACTTTTTTTCAGTTTCTCGGAAAAGCTATCAACAATGGCCTTAGAGATTATCGTCTCATCAAGCTTCA
>JAYEPI010000085.1:0-2837 GCA_034723835.1 Candidatus Omnitrophota bacterium
GGTCAAATCTTTTTTTAAAATTAAGCAGTAACAAGCGTAATTTTTTAGTTAAAGAAATAAAATCTCTATTTAAAGACTTAGATTTAAGCATAGCATCTCTGAGGATTGAAAGTTTGTCATCGCTCAGTTTCAAAAACTGCACTCCACAAAGATATCTATTATTTTTAGCAAAGTCTTGGGTCCAAATCAATTCTCCTTGGAATTCGAAAGGCTGGGGAAAGGGGAGGTCAATTTGCACAGAAAGAATCCTGGCAGATATAATCGGTTTTTCTAAAGCAAGGCAAAGGCCGGTTTCATTTAAATTAACTGTCTCGCCTATAATCCCTGGCGAAACCTTTATGGGAAACAGCACAGGAATTCTTGGAAGAAGCCGGCGTTCTTTTAAAGAATCAATTTTATCCATTTAATAACCAATTTTACTTCATTGTAAGCGGGAAAAATAATAAAGCCGAATTTCCTTTTTTTTCAGACTATCTCTGAAAAAATAATCTCTCTAATCAACTTTTTAATCTGTGTAATCATATTTTAAGTACCCTCGGGCAGGCTCGAACTGCCGACACCAGGTTTAGGAAACCTGTGCTCTATCCATACTGAGCTACGAGGGCATTTCCGTATTGCGTCCCCTACGGGGAGGCTACGCTTCGCTACGCACTAATGCGTATTGCGTATTGCGTTGTGCGTCTAAATTCTTTAAAATCTCGCTTTTTTAAAATCCCGTTTTGGTTTTCTTGACGCAATACGCAATACGCACTACGCACAACGAATTAGTATTTTATCAACGAAAATACCGGGTAGTCTTTCAGTTTTTCCCTGCCTTTTAAATCGGTAAGTTCAATCAAGAAACATAGTTCAACAATTTCGCCTTGAAGTTTATTGACCAGATCAATAACTGCCCGGGCTGTTCCACCGGTCGCCAACAGGTCATCGACTATTAAAACCCTGTCCCGGGGATTAACTGCATCCTGATGTACCTCCAGGGTATCCAGGCCATATTCCAATTCATAATTTGCCTGATAAGTCTCAGCAGGTAATTTCCCCTTTTTTCTCACCGGAATAAACCCGCATCCCAATTTATAGGCCAAGGCGGCCGCAATAATAAAACCCCGTGCCTCAACCGCCAGTAAACTATCTATATTCTCATCAACATATCTTGCCGCCAACTTATCAATAGCAACTTTAAAATATTCTTTATTTTTGAGTAAGGTGGTAATATCCCTGAATAAAATTCCTTTTTTGGGAAAATCGGGGATGTTCCTGATTGATTTTTCTAGGTCTTCCATGTTTCTTTAAACCTCCTGTCTTGTCTTGATAAGCACTTTTAACTTTTTTATCGCTCCGGCCTCAATCTGGCGCACTCTTTCTCTGGTCAACTTGAATTCCTTGGCTATCTGCTGCAAGGTATGGTAATTTTTATCGTTTAAGCCGAACCTCAAGTTTATTATTTTTTTTTCTCTTTTACTTAATTTTTCTAATAATTCTTCGATTCTTTCATGGCGCATTATTTCATCCACGCCGTCGGAAGGAGCAATAACGCTTTCATCCTCCACTAAATCTATCAATTGCACCGTGCCCTCTTTGCCTATCGGCGCGCTTAAAGAAGCAGGCTTGGTTATTATTTCTTTAATTTCTTTAATTTTCTTTAACGGCAATTTCATTGCCTTAGATATTTCTTTAAGGGTAGGCCGCCGGCCAAGCCGCTGGGAAAGACTGGCAGTAACCTTTTTCCATTTAGAAATAGTATCAATCATGTAACCGGGAACACGAATCATCTTTGCCTTGTTGGAGATAGCGCGGGTTATGGCCTGTTTAATCCACCAGGAAGCATAAGTAGAAAACCGGTAGCCTTTTTCACCGTTGTATTTCTTGACCGCTTTTATCAATCCTAAATTTCCTTCCTCAATCAGATCCGATAACGGCAGTCCCAGATGAGTATATCTTTTGGCAATATTAATCACTAAGCGCAGATTAGACTTTATCATCTTTCGCTGGGCTGACTTATTTCCGGCCCTGACCTTTCGGGCAAGCTCTATTTCTTCATCAGGAGTCAAAAGAGGTATTTTATCTATTTCCTCCAAATAGATACGCAGGGGTTCTTTATCCATGGTCTTGCCTTTTTCTAAAAATCGTTCCTCTTTCATTTTTTCTCCAGGTTAAATTTTTTATGTATCGCCCGAACCGCTTTTTCAGTATCCTTTTCTTTTATAATACAGGATATTTTTATCTCGGAAGTAGAAATCATCTCTATATTAATACCTTTGTCAGCCAGGGCGGTAAACATACCGGCAGCCACACCGGAGTGGCTGCGCATGCCCAGACCCACCATTGATATCTTGGCTATCTGCCGGTCACAGTTAACACCCCCGGCTCCTATCCGGCGGGAAATAGCCTTAACTACTTCTAATGCCTTGGATAAATCCGACTTTACCACCGTAAAAGAAACATCTGTTCCAATAGTGCGGCTAAGGCGGGCCTGGGTTGCCTGTCTAATGTTCTGGATAATCATATCCACGTTTATATCGGCCATTGCAATAGCATTAAAAATCTTGGCTGCCATTCCCGGTTTATGCGGAACATTCAGTATAGTAATCTTGGCTTCATCTTTATTATAAGTAACACCCTTAACCAAAACATCTTCCATGGCCTTAACCTCCTTAGAAATCAAAGTCCCTTTTTTAAATTTAAAACTTGACCTGATATGAATAGGAATATTAAATTTTTTAGCCACCACAATTGATCTGGCCTGAATTACCTGGGCCCCGAGCGAGGCCAGTTCCAGCATTTCTGAATAACTTATCTGGTCTATTTTCCTGGCATTGCGGACTATCCTGGGGTTAGCT
>JAYEPI010000086.1:0-11028 GCA_034723835.1 Candidatus Omnitrophota bacterium
TTGCTTCATTGAAGCTCTTCAGCGAAGGATCTCTCATTGTATTTATTTTCGAATTCTTTTTTAAATTCCCGAAATTTTCCCTTTTTTATAGCGCTTCTGATATTATGCATAAATCTTATATAAAAATAAAGATTATGCAGGCTGAGCAGGGTTGGCCCCAGTATCTCTCCGGTATTAAAGAGATGTCTTAAATATGCCCGGCTAAAGTTTAAGCAGGTGTAGCAATTGCAGTTTTCGTCAACCGGCCTAATGTCACTTTTAAACTCTCCGTTTCTAATTGTCAATTTTCCAATAGAGGTAAAGGCCGTTCCATTTCTGCCCAATCTTGTAGGCAGTGTGCAATCAAATAAATCAATTCCCAAGGACACTGCCTCCAAAATATCCCAGGGTTCTCCTCCTCCCATAAAGTATCTAATTGCGCCCTCAGGTAAAACTTTATTAAGCAAAGCAATCATTTCGTCTCGCGCCGGATTTCCCTCCCCTACATTCAAACCCCCGATTGCATAGCCATCAAAACCTATCTCGATCGTTTCCTCAGCAGACCTCTTTCTTAACTCCGGGTAGATACTACCCTGGACTATACCGAATAAAAAATGCGAGTTTCCCGATAAAGAATCAAATTCTTTTTTGGATCTCCTGCTCCATCTCAAGGTTAATTCAATTGCTTCTCTGGCTTGATCATAACCACAGGGATAAGAAACGCATTGGTCTAAAACCATCATTATATCACTTCCCAGGCCAATCTGCGCCCTGACAGCATCTTCCGGGGATAAAAACAGCCTTCTTCCGTCAAAATGAGAAAGAAATGAAATACCGTCTTCGGTCAATTTCTGAAAACTGGCTAAGCTGAAGATCTGATAACCCCCGCTGTCGGTAAGTACCGGTTTATCCCAGGACATAAATTTATGAAGTCCGCCTCCGTTTTTTATTATATCTATACCCGGCCTTATAAATAAATGATAGGCATTGGATAAAATTATCTCAGCGCCTATTTCATCCTTCAATGTCCCGGGCATTAGGGCTTTTACCGCGGCTTGTGTTCCAACCGGCATAAATGCCGGGGTATTAAAAACACCGTGAGCGGTCTCAAACCGCCCTACCCGGGCATTTGTATTTTCATCTTTAGTAACTAATTTAAAACCCATAATATGCTCTTAAAAGTAACGAATAGCAAGAGAATTAAATATCTAATTAACCTAATTGACCTAATTTCTAATCAATTCCCAATGCCCAATTAACCAATGACCAAATTTTGTTATTAACTATTGGGTTATTGGTCATTGGGGTTTATTTAGGTCAATTAGAAATTAGAAATTAGTCATTTTTTTAATCTCTCTCTATTTTATCAAATAATCAACATCGCATCTCCATAGCTGAAGAAACGGTATTTTTGTTCTATCGCCTCCTGGTAAGCCTTAACAAGCAAATTATGTCCGCAAAACGCACTCACCAGCATAAGCAGGGTTGTCTTGGGTAAATGAAAATTGGTCAGTAAAGCGTCAACAAGCCTGAAATCATAAGGCGGATAAATAAACAGGCCTGTCCAGCCTTTCTGAGGAATAACTTTTGAATCTTCCGGCCCAGGAACTGCACTTTCTAAAACACGGCAAGAGGTAGTTCCAACAGCAATAATGCGATGTTCACCAGCCCTGGCTCTATTTATGTCACAAGCTGTCCGGCGTGAAAGTTCATAATGTTCTCTATGCATTTTATGCTTCGATATGTTATTTTCGGTTACCGGCTTAAATGTAGCGTAATTTACATGAAGAGTTACAAAAGATGTTTTTATTCCCCTTTTTTTGAATTTCAAAAAAACCTTTTCTGTAAAATGCAGCCCGGCAGTGGGAGCAGCAACCGCCCCCGGCTTAGAGGCATATATCGTTTGATACCTTTCTTTATCCGCAGGCTCAACCTTCCTTTTTATATAAGGCGGAAGAGGAACTACTGCAATATTATTCAGCCTGGACTTGAAATTTCCATTGTTTGAACTAAAGCTTACTAAACACATTCCTTGTTCAAAACCGATCACCCGCAAAGTCAGGCTGTTGTCAAAAATTACCCTGGTCCCTATTTTTACCCGCCGGCCGGGTTTTACTAAGGCGCGCCAGAAATTAAAATCTATTCTTTCGGTCAATAAAAATTCTACCTTTCCTCCGGTGTCCTCCTTTTTGCCGATTAATCTGGCCGGGATTACCTTGGTATCATTAAGGACAATCAGATCGTTTTTGTTTAAAAAATCCTGAATATCTTTAAAATAACAGTGTTTTATTTTACCTTTTTTACGGTCAATAACCAACAGCCGGGAATCATCCCTTTTTCTTAAGGGATACTGGGCAATTAAGCTTTTTGAAAACTTATAATCAAAATCCGATAATCTCATTAACCTTTATCCATTTCACCCACATACACCTCGTAGGTGTATGTGAAATACAGCTTTGTAACCCACATACACCTACGAGGTGTATGTGGGTTAATGATATATGTTTTTTATCTCCGCGCCCGGATAATAGTGACTTAAAATTTCTTTATAATCATATCCTTTTCTGGCCATAAAATATGCGCCCCATTGGCAAAGGCCAATACCATGGCCCCATCCTGTTCCGGAAAATACCGCTTTTTTGCCGGCTATTTTAATACTAAAATTCGTGCTTTTGATTAAATTTATACCAATTAAATGACGAAATTTATTTGCCGGAATACTAACTGAAGCCTTAGCGCCTATTACCTCAATATTTCGAATGCGGCCTGAGAGGTTTCTCTCATCGACAATTAAATTTTTTATCCTGCCGACTTCATACTTAGCCTTAGATAACTTACCCCGGATCTCATTTAGGCCTATTGTCCTCTTCCAATGAAAGTGAGGCGAATGCTTACAAAAAGGGTCTTTTACTCCCTTCAGCGGAGGCAGGTCAATATTCCACACAAAAGCAGAATTCTCGGTATGGCCTCCGCAGGTAGAATGATAATAAGCCGGAAAGATCCTGCCCTGATAAGTTAAGACTTCTCCTAATGTTTTATTAACCGCTCGATTAGTCCAGAAACGTTCGATAGATTTCCCTCCGTAAACCTGAGAGTAAACATCGCTCGTCAAACTATAATCTTTATCAGCGTTAATTGAATCTTGATAAAGCGCAAATGTCCTGGCACAAACTGCCTGGGCCTTTAATACTTCCAGCGGCCAGCGGTAAGGAACTTCCCCTCTTAAAACTCCGTAAAGATAGTCTTCAACATCAATTTCATTTACCACTAACAGGGTCTGGTCGGAATTTTTAATCAAAGCGATGTTGCCGCGAAATCGCCGGTTATTTAAATAAATTGCCCCCTGTTTTCTGGTTTCAATCCTTACCCCATAAACTCTAACCGGCAGAGCCTCAAATGCTATTCCGTCGGAAGCAGGAAAAACCTTAACATTTTTTAAGTTCTTCCCTTCAATTAAGGACTCATCTGTATCCAAAGTCTTTATTTGATAAGAACCGCGCAGGGTTAAATCTAAAGACGCGGCATTACGGATTATTTCTACGCGAATATACCTTGGTTCATATACCGGCCGCCTGCCCATGGCATAAGCGGATAAACCAAAAACAAACACCAAACACCAGGCAGCAAATACCAGATACCATAGTTTTTTAAATCCGGAGGTTGTGATTTGTAAAATGCTTACCATAACTCATTCTGCGAAGGGGTATTGGGGGAAAAGCCAAAATGATTGTAGGCAAGTTTTGTAGCCACTCGACCGCTTGGGGTCCTTTTCATAAATCCCAATTGTATCAGATAGGGCTCATATATCTCTTCTATGGTATCTACTTCTTCACTGGTAGATACAGCCAGGTTACTTATTCCTACCGGACCGCCATCGAATTGCTGAATAATACTCTGAATTATTTTTCTATCCATTTCATCCATGCCAAGTTCATCTATCTCCAGCATAGACAGGGCTTCAATCGCAACATCCCGGGTAATTTTATTACCGGCCTTCACTTGAGCAAAATCACGGGATCTTCTTAACAGCCGATTGGCTATTCTCGGTGTGCCCCGGGCACGCCGGGCAATCTCATGCGCGCCGCCGGAATCTATTTCAATTTGCAATATACGGCTGGATCTAATCATAATTTTCTGAAGGTCATCGGCAGAATAATATCTCAACCGGTCAGCTACCCCAAATCTAGCCCTTAAAGGAGAGGTTAAAAGTCCAGTCCGGGTTGTAGCTCCGATTAAAGTAAAATGGGGCAGGTTCAACTTTACCGAACGGGCATGCGGGCCTTTATCAATAATAATATCCAGGCAATAATCCTCCATAGCCGAATAAAGATATTCTTCGACCACCCGGCTAAGCCGGTGAATCTCATCTATAAACAGGACATCTCCCTCTTCCAAGTTGGTCAATAAACCTGCCAGGTCACCGGCGCGTTCCAGGACCGGGCCAGAGGATGTCTTTATATTAGACCCCATTTCTTCAGCCAGGATATAAGCAAGGGTTGTCTTTCCTAATCCTGGCGGGCCAAAGAAAAGCACATGATCCAACGGTTCCCCGCGTTCCTTGGCTGCCTGAATAAATATTTTCAGATTATTTTTTATTTTATTCTGGCCGACAAAATCTTCAAATCTGGCCGGCCGCAACGTCTGGTCATACTTAATATCATCCTCAGTCAACTTCTGACTAATTAATCTTTTCATCTTTGGGTAAACCTTAATGCCCTTCTGATAAGTTGTTCCGACGTCATATCTTCCTGAACATGGGAAATTACTCTTCTAACTGCCTGCGTTGCGGTTGATTGCTTGTAGCCAAGAGATATCAACGCCAAAACAGCATCATTGAAAATAGATTCTTGTTTAGAACTTAATTCTCCCGCAGTTTCCGATTTTAGAACCGGCGCCGCACTCACCTTTTCCCGCAGATCTACAATTATTCTCTCGGAGATTTTTTTGCCGAGGCGGGGTATACTGTTTAAAACCCGGACGGCTTTATTAGCGATGGCCGATTTTACTTCCTTAACCGAGGCGCCCGATAAAATAGTCAAGGCTAACTTCGGACCAACACCGGAAACCAATAAAAGCAATCCAAATAAATTTTTTTCTTCCATTGTTATAAAACCATACAACTGCTGAGAATCCTTACGCACATGCAGATAAGTAAATATCTTGACCCGGCTGTCAACCACTCCTAATTTATCAAAGGTAGATAAGGGAATGTTAACATTATAACCCATGCCCCCCACATCAATAACTATACGGGTTGGATGTTTATCGATTAATTTTCCATCCAAATAGTTTATCATCGCAACCGGGAGTTAAATCGCAGGGTATGATAATGACAAATAGCCGCTGCTAAGGCATCGGATGCATTCTCATCCGGCAGCTGGTCAAGCCCTAAAAGATCAACTATCATTTTTTGGACTTGAGGCTTACCTGCCTGACCGTACCCTATTACAGCCTCTTTTATTCTTCGGGGAAGATATTCAACCACGGCTAAATCATGATTTGCCGCCGCAAGAATTATTATTCCCTTAACTTCTCCTATCTTAATGGCTGCCTTGAAGTTCTTTCCTAAAAATACATTCTCTATTGCCATAACATCCGGAGAATTTTCAACAATTATCCCGCAAATCTCAGCATATATCTGTTTCAAACGCTGTGGAAAATTCAATTTTCTGGAACTTTTTATTATGCCGTAAGTTAAGGAACTCATCCTGGATTTATCTACTTCGATAAGACCAAAACCGGTAACAACAGTCCCGGGATCCACACCCAAAATTTTCATGTTGTTATTCGCTGATATCCTCCTGTATTTCCTTTATCTTATTTCCCAACTTTCTCATTTTTTTAACGCCCGACTTTACTTTATCAACCTTCCTTTCAATCTCTTTTACCTCCGGTTCAACATCAAGCTCCTCTACTCCTTTTGGAAAAAAACTTTTTTCCTGTAATGTTTCTATAATTTTTTTTGTCTCTTTACATCTTTCTATTAATATATCTACTATCTTTTTATTTCGACGATCTTCCCTGAGCTGGGCAATCATCTCCCGTATCTCGGCCTGTTGTCTTTTCATTTTAGCTATTATTATTTCCTTGTTCATTTATAAACCTCCGATTGCTGATTATTTATTCTTTTTCTTTTTCAGATCCCTCGATTATCGTATCCGGAATGTCAAAATTAGCATAAACATGCTGCACATCATCGTTGTCTTCCAGGCTTTCTACCAACCCCAAGACTTGTTTTGCTGCTGCCCCATCCACTTTAACAGTGCTCTTAGGATCCATGGTTAACTCGGCTACCGTATATTTCAGACCCTTTGCTACGATCACCTTCTTTACCTTATCTAAATCAGTGTGCCCGGTTATAATCTCATAGACATCACCCTCGGTCCTTAAATCTTCAGCACCTGCTTCCAGTATTACCGACATAAGCCTATCTTCTTCTATTTCTTTTTTATCAACAATTATCAAGCCCTTTCTTTGAAAGATCCAGCTTACTGATCCCGTACCTGCTAAATTTCCGCCTTTTTTAGAAAAGATATTTCGGATCTCGGCAGTAGTCCTGTTTTTATTATCAGTTAAGCATTCAAGCATTATTGCCACCCCGCCCGGGCCATATCCTTCATAAGTTACATCCTCATAAGAAACCCCGGGTAATTCTCCTGTGCCTTTTTTAATTGCCCTTTTTATATTCTCAGCAGGCATATTGGCATCTTTTGCGCTCCCAACAGCTGTCCTCAGCCGGATGTTGACGTCTATATTACCCCCTCCTTGACGCGCAGCAACCGTAATTTCTTTAATTAACTTGGAAAACAGCTTGCCTCTTTTAGCATCAATCAGCGCTTTTTTATGCTTTATACCTGCCCATTTAGAATGTCCGGACATTAACTGCCTCCTATTGAGTTTGTTGCCAAGCTCATGATTACAGTGATTTACTTTTCTTCCTTGTCTTGTTTAAACTTAGCAATTATAGATTCCTGATTTTTTGCCGGCACTTCCTCATAATAGGAAAATCTCATTGTATAAAAACCTCTGCCTTGCGTTATCGATTTCAATTCATTAGCATATTTAAACATTTCGGCAAGCGGAACCTTTGCCTTTATTGTCTGGAAGCTGCCACTTTGTCCGCCCATACCCATAATTCGCCCCCGCCGGCTATTCAGGCTGCCGGTAATATCCCCCATATACTCATCAGGCACGGTTAATTCTACATCCATAATCGGTTCTAAAATAGTCGGCTTAGCCTTCTGAAGGGCTTCTTTAAAAGCATGGCGGGCAGCAATCTGAAAAGCTATATCTTTGGAATCTACCGGATGGGTTTTTCCGTCATAAACTATTGCTCTTACATCCGTAACCGGGTATCCGGCTAATATCCCCTGGTCCATAGCCGATCTTATACCCTTTTCACAGCTAGTTACAAAAGCAGCAGGTATAGCTCCCCCTACTACTTTATCGACAAATTCAAAACCGCTCTCCCGGGGAAGTGGTTCGATGCGCATCCATACCTCGGCGAACTGGCCTGCTCCACCGGTTTGTTTTTTATGGCGGTATTTAGAATCACCTTCAGTTTTTATTGTTTCTTTATAAGCCACCTTTGGCGTACCAAGGTCAACATCTACCTTGAACCTGTCTTTAAGACGGGTTATCATAACCTCAATATGTAAATCTCCCACACCGGAAATAATCTGTTCTTTTGTTTGAGCATCCCTTTTTAAGGTAAAGGTGGGATCTTCGAACGCTAATTTATGAAGTGCCGTCGAAATTTTATCTTCGTCACCTTTGGACTTAGGTTTTATCGACCGGGAAATTGCCGGTTCCGGAAACTGAAACGGCGCAAAAACAACCTGATTTTTCTCGTCACAGATTGTATCACCCGTGCCGGTAGTTTTCAATTTAGCTACAGCAACTATATCACCGACACATGCTGCCTCCTTGGCCACCTGCTCTTTGCCCTGCAACTGATAAATTTGGGCGATTCTTTCCCTGGTCTTTGTCGAAGAATTATAAAAACCGCTATTTGACTGAAGCTTTCCGGAAAAAATCCTAAAAACATTCGATTGCCCAATGTAGGGATCAGATATTGTTTTGATAATCTGCGCGCTAAACGGCTCATCCTCGGAAGGTTTTCTGACTACCAACTCCTCTCCTGCCGGATTTTTACCTTCTTTTGGAGAAGCATCTAACGGACTGGGCAGATATTCGCAAAAAGCTTCAAGCAATTCTTTTATTCCCACATTTTGCAAACTAGAACCGGCAAAGATCGGAACTATGCCTTTATTAAAAACTGCAACCCTCAAGGCACTAATCATTTCCTCTTTGCTCAATTTATTCCCCTCTAAATATTTTTCTAAAAGGCCGTCGTCTGATTCGGCAATTGACTCTATCAAAGATTCAGAAAGTTTAGAACACTTTTCTTTGTCTTCCCCGCTTAAAGAATCCGTGTTTTCGCCGGTTATTAAATTCACGATACCTTTAAAGGACTGGCCCGCGCCGACCGGATAGGTAAAAACAACGCATTTTTTACCAAAACTTTCAACTATCGATGATATGGTTTTATTAAAATCCGCGTTTTCCTTATCCATTTTATTTATCAGGATCATCCTTGGCAGTTTTAAGTTCTCGAGTAATTTCCAGGCCTTGTTTGTTCCAACCTCAATGCCGGTTACTGCGTTTACTAATAACACTCCTGAATCTGCTGCCTGGATACTACTTGTTAAATCACCCACAAAATCTGTATATCCAGGCGGATCAATAAGATGTATTCTTTTACCATTATAGTCGCCATAGCCAAATCCTACGTTTATACTTATCTTTCGTTCTATTTCATCAGGATTGTAATCACAGGTAGTTGTCCCATCGGTAACTTTACCCAAACGAGGAATGGCCCCGGCGTTAAATAAAACAGCTTCTGCCAATGAGGTCTTTCCCGCTTGAGAATGAGAAAGAAAAATAACATTGCGAACGTCCTTTGGTTGATACATATAATCCACCTTTCAAATAAATATGATTACAGAGATTACAAAAGGAGATTACAGAGATTATTTCTCCTTTTGGGAAATCACTGTAATCTTATTTTAAATCAATGTAATTCTTATTAATTTTTTAGAGAAATATACTATATCTTAATTGGATGATTTTGTCAAGAGAGGGGCTTAAAATTAAAAAAATCCGCCAATTTTTTGGCAGATTAATTTTAGCGGATTGATATCTAACTGCAGGAGATCCTTCGTTGAAAAACCTCAAAGAAGATCTTCATTAAAAATCCCGGCAACGGCCTACTCTCCCATCCCGTTACCAGGACAGTACCATCGGCGCTGGAGGGCTTAACGACCGTATTCGATATGGGAACGGGTGTATCCCCTCCGCTATAGCCACCGGGAAATATTTCGTATTGCGTTATGCGTATTGCGCCGTGCGCAAAGAAAAAAATTAATTCCTTAAGGATCTTAACGCAATGCGCAGTACACACGACGCACAACAAATTATGTGATCAAGCCTTTGACTAATTAGTACCAGTAAGCTTAATCCATTACTGAACTTACACTTCTGGCCTATCAACCTTGTAATCTACAAGGTGTCTTCTCTATTAAATAGATGGATATCTAGTCTTAGGGGGGGCTTGGCGCTTATATGCTTTCAGCGCTTATCCTTTCCGAACGTGGCTACTCAGCTCATACCGCTGGCGCGATAACTGATACACTATCGGTTCGTCTGTTCCGGTCCTCTCGTACTAGGAACAGCTCCCTTCAAATATCCTACGCCCACGACAGATAGGGACCGAACTGTCTCACGACGTTCTAAACCCAGCTCGCGTACCGCTTTAATTGGCGAACAGCCAAACCCTTGGGACCTTATCCAGCCCCAGGATGCGATGAGCCGACATCGAGGTGCCAAACCTCCCCGTCGATATGAACTCTTGGGGGAGATAAGCCTGTTATCCCCGGAGTACCTTTTATCCGTTGAGCGACGCCCATTCCACTCAGAAGCGCCGGATCACTAAGTCCTGCTTTCGCATCTGCTCGACTTGTAGGTCTCGCAGTTAAGCTCCCTTTTGCCTTTACACTCCACATGCGATTGCCAACCGCATTGAGGGAACCTTTGAACACCTCCGTTACAATTTAGGAGGTAACCGCCCCAGTCAAACTGCCCACCTGACACTGTCTCTCGGCCGGATTCACGGCCGCAGGTTAGAATTCCAGTATAATAAGGGTGGTATTTCACTGTTGACTCCACCCCGGCTAACGCCGGGACTTCAAAGTCTCCCACCTATACTACACATATCGGACCAAAATCCAATATCAGGATACAGTAAAGGTTCACGGGGTCTTTCCGTCTAATCGTGGGTAAGCGGCATCTTCACCGCTGCTACAATTTCACCGACTCCCTCGTCGAGACAGCGCCCAGATCGTTACACCATTCGTGCGGGTCGGAACTTACCCGACAAGGAATTTCGCTACCTTAGGACTGTTATAGTTACAGCCGCCGTTTACTGGGGCTTCAGTTTAGAGCTTCTCTCGCCGAAGCGGGATAACCCCTCCCTTTAACCTTCCAGCACCGGGCAGGTGTCAGTCTGTATACATCGACTTTAAGTCTTCGCACAGACCTGTGTTTTTAGTAAACAGTCGCCTGGGCCTCTTTACTGTGATCCCGAACATGGCTTCACCGCAAGGGTTACACCTTTCAGGACACCCCTTCTCCCTAAGTTACGGGGTTATTTTGCCGAGTTCCTTAACGAGGGTTATGTCGAGCGCCTTAGGATTTTCTCCCAACCTACCTGTGTCGGTTTACGGTACGATTACACATTCCACTTATCTTATGGGCTTTTCTCGGTAGCATGGTTTTAGCCAGTTTACCCGCTCCGTGGATTGGGCTCCCTAACACCCCTCACCCTTGGCAATTGGTGCCAAAGGCTACAGGTTTGGACGCGCACTTCCAACCGCGCGATGGCCTAACCTTCTACGTCACCACAAAATTATTAACGCAAAACATGCAGTGCAGGAATATTTTACCCTGCTGTCCATCACCTACGTCTCTCGACCTCGGCTTAGGATCGAC
>JAYEPI010000087.1:0-2721 GCA_034723835.1 Candidatus Omnitrophota bacterium
AGCCCAACTCTTTATTTATCTTTTCTACTGTTTCAAAATCAGGAGCCAGAATAACAGTATGGATCTTTCTTACTTTGCCATTTTTGCTATAGATGCAGGAGATCTCCGCGCTCAACACAAACAATACCCCGTCGTAACTAAACAAACCTTTTTCTACGGGACTCAGAAGACTTTTTAACTCCTGGAGCCATAAAAAATGGGTAAAATCACCTGTGCCCATAAGATCTATTCCTTTAATTTTCGCCCACTTGCTTATATTTTTTACATCCATATTCTTACTGGTAGCCCGGCTATATTTAGAATGAATATGAAAATCGCAGACAAATCTATTCATCTTTAACTCCCGGTATAATCATAGATTATACCTGATTACTGAGCATCATAAACTACCTTACCCCGACAGATAGTTATTACTGCCATTCCTTTCAGCCTTTCACCGATAAACGGAGAATTCTTGGACTTTGACCTAAATTCTTTTTCTTTTACCACCCAGTCTCTTTTTAAATCAATTATAGTTACATCTCCCTCGGCACCAATATCCAGGCGGCCTTTATTTAATCCTAAAATACGGGCCGGATTAACCGACATTTTCTCTATCAACTGGCTGAGAGTTAATATCTTTTTTTCGATCAGTTCTCTTATGGCCAGGCCCAAGGCGGTTTCAAGCCCTATTATCCCGAATGGGGCATAATCAAATTCAACACTCTTTTCTTCCTCCGAATGCGGAGCGTGATCACTGGCTATTGCATCAATAACCCCGTCGGCTAGAGCCTGTTTAACGGCATCAACATCCTTATCTGTCCTTAACGGCGGATTTACCTTATAATTAGTACTGAATGACCGCAGGTTTTCATCATTTAAAGTGAAATGATGCGGAGTTGCCTCAGCCGTAACGTTAACACCGTCTTTTTTAGCCTGTTTGATTATTTTAACCGAACCTGCGCTAGATACATGGGCTATATGAAGCCTGCCTCCGGTTAATACAGCCAGCGAAATATCCCGGGCCACTATATGTTCTTCGCAAATACAGGGTATACCGCGTAATCCCAAAGCAGTTGACACCCATCCTTCATTCATCACACCTCCTGCCGAAAGCTGCTTATCTTCACAATGAGATATGATTGGCAGATTAAACATCTTACTATATTCTAATGCCCGGCGCATAACCCGGCTGTCTTCAACCGGATTTCCGTCATCGGATAAGCCCACTACTCCGGCCCTCTTCAATTCGCCCATCTCAGCTAATATCTTACCTGCCCGGCCTCTGGTAATCGCACCAATGGGGTAAACATTCACCACCCCTGCCTGCTGCGCCTTTGATAAGATAAATTCGACTACTGCCTCTTTATCAATTGCCGGTTCAGTATTGGGCATAACACATACTGAGGTAAATCCTCCTTTCGACGCTGCCCGCGAACCGCTAAGAATAGTCTCTTCATCTTCTCTGCCCGGCTCACGCAAATGGGTATGCATATCAATTAAACCAGGGGTAACTATAAGGCCGCGGGCATCAATTAGTTTAAGGCCTTCGGGCTTTATGTCACTGCCTAATTGGCTAATCCTTCCTTTTTCTATCGCTATATCTACTATCTTATCAACCTTATTCGCCGGATCTATTACCCTGCCGCCTTTAATTAACAAACTCATAATTTCCCCCTGCCTTCGCCCAGTAATAGATAGAGCACCGCCATTCTTACGGCTAACCCATTGGTTACCTGATTTAATATTACCGAATACGGCCCATCAGCCACATCAGGAGATAATTCTATTCCCCGGTTAATCGGTCCGGGATGCATAATCAATAAATCCCTTTTTGCATATCTTAAAATTTCCTTGTTTACCCCAAACTCCTTGCTATACTCCCGCAGGCTGGGGAAAAAACTGGCATCTTGCCTTTCCTTCTGAATACGCAGGAGGTTAATCACATCTGACTCTTTTATGACTTTCTTAAGATTATAACTTACCTTGACTCCCATTCTTTCTATTCCCCGCGGAATCAAGGTAGCAGGCCCGCAGATTATTACCTCAGCACCTAATTTCTTCAATCCCCAGATATCAGATCGGGCAACCCGGCTGTGAAGAATATCGCCGATAATCGCTACTTTCAACCCTTTTATCTTTCCTTTCTTTTCTCTGATAGTAAACAAGTCCAGCAGCCCCTGGGTGGGATGTTCATGGGCACCGTCGCCGGCATTTATCACCCCGACCGATATTGCCTCTGCCAGCATATGAACCGCGCCGGCACAAGAGTGACGCATAATAATTACATCTATCTTCATTGCCTCTATATTTCTGGCGGTATCCCTTAATGTTTCGCCTTTAACCACACTGCTGGTAGAAATTGGCATACTCAGCGTATCGGCACTCAGCCTTTTGGCAGCCAATTCAAAAGATGCCCTGGTTCTGGTGGATGGTTCAAAAAACAGGGTTACAACAGTCCGGCCTCTTAAAGTAGGAACCTTTTTTATCTGGCGGGTAGATATTTCTTTAAATGACTCAGCAGTGTTCAGGATCAGTTCAATCTCCCCGGCATCTAATTCTTCTAATCCTAAAAGATTTTTTCTATTCCAGCTAACCATAAAACCATCCTCGTATAATCTTCAGATATAAATATAATTTATTGGGGTCTCTTTTCTTCTTCCATAATCAACACTTCATCTATTCCTTCTAATTCCTGCAGCTTTACCTCGACAATCTCGGAGCAGGCAGTAGGCACATTCT
>JAYEPI010000088.1:0-2707 GCA_034723835.1 Candidatus Omnitrophota bacterium
AGTTTAAATTTTTTATTGTTTAACATTATTGGTATGCCCCGGCTAAACCTGATTGTTAAATAAACAGGTTTATTCAAACACTTAAGCGGATTTTTAGTCAATAGATAAACATCTTCCGGAGGCTCGCAAACAGGATCCTCCAGCACTCCGCATTCAATACTTCTGCCCCAGAGATTCAAATCAGTACTGTAAGGGCTTTTTCTGGTCAAATCCACTTTAATTTTATGGCTTCGGGCATAGTTTAATTCCTCTTCTCTTGTCTTAAGGCTCCATTCTCTTAAAGGAGCTGTTATTTTTAATTTTTTATCCAAACAAGCTATCGAAACCTCTAATCTCACCTGGTCATTGCCCTTGCCGGTACAGCCATGGGCGATATATTGGGCCTTTTCCTTGTGAGCAATTTCTACCAGGCTTTCAGCAATCAAAGGCCTTCCCAATGCCGTAGCTAAGGGATATTTGGACTCATAAATTGCTCCGGCCTTGAGCGCGGGAAGAACAAATTCGTTAGCAAATCTATCCCTTAAATCCTGAACATAGGCCTTAGCTGCTCCGCAGGCCAGGGCCTTGTTTTTTAATCGGGCAAAATCCATACCCTGGCCTAAATCCGCAGTATAGGTCAACACCTCAAATCCTTTGTCCTTAAGCCACTTAACACAACAGGATGTATCTAACCCGCCGGAATACGCTAAAATTACCTTTTTCATTGCAACTCCTTAATTAAATTGTTTTAGACACGAATATACACGAATTACACACGAATTGACACAAATTTTTATCAAATTACGTCATAAAACGTACATTCGGATTGCTGGATACATTCTTACTCATTCGTGTTTATTCGTGTGTAATTCGTGGTAATTTGTGTTAACCAAGTATTTTCTATTTGTAGTTTAACAGCGTCAAAAGTATTGCCTTCTGAACATGAAGCCTGTTTTCTGCCTGGTCGAATACTATCGAGTTAGGCCCGTCTATAACCTCGGCGGTAATCTCTTCTCCCCGGTGAGCCGGCAGGCAATGCATAACCAGGCAGTCAGGCTTTGCCTTTTTAAACAGGGTTGAATTCAGCTGATACGATTTGAAATCCTTCAACCTCTGCAGCCGGGAACCTTCATCTCCCATACTAACCCATACATCTGTATAAACTATATCGGCATTATTTATTGCCTTAAGAGGGTTATTAGTAAGGGTTATTTTTGAACCGCTTTTTATTGTCTCCAAATCAGCCTTATTTAAAATATCCTGCCCTGGTTCATAACCTCTTGGTGTAGCAATGGTTAAATTCATACCCAGTTTACTGGCAGCATAAATAAGTGAGCGGCAAACATTATTCCCATCGCCGATAAAGGTTATTTTCAGACCGCGCAGGATCTTTTTCTTCTCTTTAATAGTGTAGATGTCTGATAACACCTGGCAGGGATGGAATAAATTACTTAGTCCATTGATTACCGGAATAGTGCTGAATTCGGCTAAGTTATCTATTGTCTGCTGGGAAAATGTCCGGGCAACTATCCCGTCCAAATATCTTGATAATACCCTGGCTGTATCCTTAACCGATTCCCTTTTATCCAGCCCCGCATCACCCGGGCCAAGATAAACTACCCGGCCTCCCAACTCATACATTCCGGCCTCAAAGGAAACCCTTGTTCTGAGAGATGGTTTTTGAAAAACAAGTCCGAGAGTTTTTCCTTTTAAGGCTGTGGTAAAACCTTTTTTAGACTTCATCCTTTTGGTAAGACTAAATATCTGTCTTATTTCGGAAGCAGTTAAATCAGCCAGCGAGATTAAATTTCTTTTTTTCTTTTTCACTGTTACTCCTTTGGCAAAGATTTTAACCCCTCGTCCAAAATACCCAGCGCCTTATTTACATCCTTCTTGGCTACAATCAGCGGCGGCATAAGCCGCAGCACATTGCCTTGCGTGCAATTAATAAGCAGGCCTCTTTTAAGGCATTCGGCTGTCAATGACTTGCATTCTCTGTGTAACTCTATGCCGATCATAAGCCCCCGGCCCCTAATTTCCTTAATTACGGGATATTGTCCCTTTAGTTTATTGAGGCGGTCAAACAAATATTTACTGATAAAGTTAACATTGTTTAAGAGTTTATCTTTTTCTATTGCCTTAAATACAGCCAGGGCTGCCCGGCAAACCAGAGGGCTTCCGCCAAAGGTCGAAGCATGGGAACCGGGTTTAAGGCTGTGGGCTATATCTGCTTTAACTGTCATTGCGCCAATGGGAACGCCTCCTCCCAATGACTTGGCCAACGTCATAATATCGGGCGTGATCCCATAATGCTGATAACAAAACATTTCACCGGTCCTGCCCATACCTGTCTGGACCTCATCAAATATCAAAAGCAGGTTTTTCTCATTGCATAACTGCCGGAGTGAAGCTATATAATCTTTTGAAGCAATATTTATCCCGCCTTCCCCCTGAATAGGCTCAAGCATTATCGCTGTTGTCTTATCGGTAAGTGCATCTTTCACTGCCTTAACATCATTAAAAGGTACGTGTTTAAACCCTAAAGGAAGGGGCTCAAATCCATCCTTGATTTTATCCTGGCCGGTAGCGGCTACGGTAGCCAGGGTCCTGCCGTGAAATGAATCTTTCATAGTTATTATTTCAAATCTGCCCGGCCCCCCATATATTCTTGCAAATTTAATCGCTGCCTCATTTGCCTCAGCCCCGCTATTGCAAAAGAAAACTTTCC
>JAYEPI010000089.1:0-2663 GCA_034723835.1 Candidatus Omnitrophota bacterium
CCCGGGCTTTTTGCGTAATTGGGTAAGCCCGGGTGATATTCTGCTCACGGGCCCCTCCGCCCGGTGTGGATCCTCCCACCCTCCCTTTTCACTTGACATTACTGTGCTTGTAGGGTATAATTGTGGAGAAAAGTGGAGGAAAGTGGAGAGATATGTTTTACGGAGAATACGAACATAAATTAGATAGAAAAGGAAGAATAATTATCCCCGCTAAATTTCGCGAGGCCTTTAAAGAAAACTATATAGAAAAGTTTTTTGTTACCCGGGGATTGGATAAATGCCTCTTTTTATTTACCGAGGAAGAGTGGAGAATTCAGGAGCGGACATTTAAGTCCATTTCTTTTACTAAAGCAGAAGCAAGAAAATTTAATCGGTTATTTTTTGCCGGGGCATGCGAGGCAATCTGCGACAAGCAGGGCCGGATCCTTATTCCCCAATATTTAAAGGAATTCGCCGGAATTTCGAAAGAGGTAATGGTCATTGGGGTGTCTAACCGGATAGAGATATGGAGCAGGCAGTTGTGGTTGGAGTATTACCAGGGTTCAAAGGATTCTTTTGAGGAAATTGCTGAAGGTCTAATCCGGGAAGAATAAAAAGGAGGTGAGGTTAAAAAATGATTACGTCTGTGCCACAGCAGGATGTTGCTGTTTTGGATGTGATGGGAGATATTAATGCTTTTGATATGGTTCGCATAAAGAATCGATTAGATGAATTGATAGAAAAAGATCATACAAGAGTGGTTTTGCGTTTTAGAAATGCCAAGCAAATAGACTTTATCGGCCTAGGCATTCTTATCGAGAGACTTCGACGAATGCGGGCGCTGGACGGGGATTTGAAATTAGTTGGTTTGAGCAAATGTATTTTAAAAATGTTCGAAAAAACAAGGGTAGATAAATTAATCGATATCTATGATGATACTGTAGATGCAATCAGAAGCTTTGATAATACATAAACCGGTGATGCTTGCTGAGGTAATGAAATATCTCAGGGCCAAGCCGGGTGATGTGGTTATGGACTGCACAGTTGGGGGAGGTGGACACTCAAAGGCGATTTGCGGGCAAATTAAACCTAATGGCAGGCTAATCGGAATTGACCAGGATAAAAACGCAATAGACAGAACAGATAATAATCTTCGGGAATTTAAAGGGTTGTACAGTTTGGTAAATGATAATTTTCAGAATTTAAATAATATATTAGACAGTTTAAAGATGGCTAAAGTAGATGGAATATTATTTGATTTAGGGTTGTCCTTGTTTCAGATTGAGACACCGCAGCGGGGTTTCAGCTTCCGGTATAACGGCCCGCTGGATATGAGAATGGACAGGAGGATTTCTCTTAAGGCATCTGAGTTAATAAATCGGCTTTCCCAGAATGAGATAGCCGGTATCTTAAGAACCTATGGCCAGGAGCGTTTCTCAAACGCAATAGCCAGGCATATTGTCCGCGCCCGGAAAAAATCTTTTATCAATACCACTACTCAATTAGCGGAGATCATTATTAAAGCAGTTCCGCCTAAACAAAGATATCGCCGGATAAATCCGGCAACCAGGACGTTTCAGGCATTGAGAATAGTCGTTAACAGGGAATTAGAGGTTTTGGAGGAAGCTCTTAGCAAGGCTGTAACTTATCTTAATTCCGCGGCCAGGATATGTGTTATTTCATTTCACTCTCTGGAAGACAGGATAGTTAAAAATCAATTCAAACAATATTCCAGGCAGGGCATTGTCCGAATTATCAATAAAAAACCAATTGTTCCATCTTACCGGGAAATAGCCGGCAATCCACGTTCACGTAGCGCTAAACTAAGGGTTGCCGAGCATGTATAACTATTTGTTTTTGTATGTGATGCATTAAACCTTCGGATTATCCGGAAAAAAGGAGAGAGTATGAAATCTTTTAAATATTTTATCCTGGCAGTGGTATTTACCGCTATTATATTAGCTTATATCTGGCAGCAGATTGAAGTGATAAAACTCAGTTACGAGATTGAAAATTTCCAGAAACAAGTTGTTGCCTCACTTGACCAGAACAGGGTTTTAAGGTATAATATAGCCAGCCTGGGGTCTCTAGAAAGGTTAGCTGAATATGTAACCTGCCGAAATCCGAATTTAACCGAATCTGTAAAGTTGCGTAACTTCATACAAGTTAAACCGGTAAAGGTCACTAGTCAAATAACGGAAAAAAGGCCTCTATTTAACTTCTTTATTCCAACCGCCGAAGCTTCGGCAGATTAAGTCGTAGATTAAATCAAATAAGCGAATCTTTGAAATTTCAGGTAGCCGGCTGTGTACAACCGATCTCACAAACTTAGATTAAGTTTATTTCTTTTACTTCCTATTTTTTTATTCATTTTTTTATTAGCCCGCCTTTATTACCTTCAGGTTGTTAAATTCAACAATTTTTCTAAAATTGCCCTTAGCCAGCAGGTGGTTACAGTTAAGCTTCCTCCGCAGAGAGGGGTTATCTATGACCGAAAAATGAAAGAGATGGCTATTTCTTTAAAGGTTTATTCAGCCTGGGCAAATCCCCGGGTCATAGAGAATAAAATAGATGTAGCCGGTAAAGTATCGGCTGCCTTAAGTCTTGACCCCCGGGTTGCTTTAAAAAAGTTAAATAAGGATAAATCCTTTATCTGGCTAAAAAGAATGCTTTCAGATTCACAG